>CADBVL010000004.1 GCA_902798015.1 uncultured Bacteroidales bacterium | reverse complement strand
AACCTGAGTGTCAGGCTTGTGACCGTTTTAATGCATGTAGCGACCGTTTTTACGATCTGGAAGACCGTACAAAAGCGTTTAGCGTTTAGCGTTGAGCGTTTAGCGGGATTTCTGCTTGTTGCGGCCTCGCTGCCGATGTTCTGCGCCTACGGTTTTCTGACGACGCCGGACGCACCGTTGCTCTTCTTTGCGGCGTTGTTCTACTACGCGTTGCGTCGCCACATGGAAACCCCTAACCCCCTAACCCCTAACACCCTTCTCTTGGGTATTAGTATGGCGGGGATGCTGTACAGCAAGTACATGGCGGTGTTAGTGATCGGTCTGGCGGTGCTGGCTAATCCGCGGCTGTTGCGGGACGGCAAAGCATGGGCGGCGGCAGGCATTGCGGCCTTGCTGATGATCCCTCATCTATGGTGGCAATATACGCACGACTTCCCGTCCTTTACCTATCATCTCGTCTCGCGCGCCGAGGCGTACAAGCCGCTCTATACATGGGAGTTCCTGCCGAACCAATGGGCGGTGTTCAATCCGCTGGTGTGGGGTTTGATGGTATGGCTCAGTATCCGTGCTTTCCGTTCGGAGGATGTCTTCCGCCGCACGTTGGCATGGACCGTTCTCGGCTTTCAGGTCTTCTTCCTAATCACGTCCTTCCGCGGACATGTAGAACCCCATTGGACGGTGGTGACGAGTATTCCGGCGATAATCCTGCTGACGGAAGAGCCTACCTCAAACTCCTCCCTGAAGGGAAGAGCTTTTATCCGGTGGTCATTAGGTGTCTTTGCAGGACTGTTGCTCATCGCCCGTATCGTATTGATGCTGAATATCCTGCCGCCGCAGACCGGTCTGGCCGGCAAACAGGAGCAATGCGAAGCGATCCATGCGGAGGCGAAGGGTCTGCCGGTGGTGTTCGACGGTTCGTTCCAATTACCGTCCCTCTATCGTTTCTTCTATGACGACCAAGCGGTGCTGGTGCGCACCCAATACGACCGTTATACCCAATACGATCTCTTGCATCTCGAGCGCGAGATGATCGGCAAACCGGCCTGTGTGCGCCGCTTCGGGCAAGTATATATAACCGACCAACTGAGCGAGGAGGACCTGCATGAATAGCGCATGGTGGACTATACTGCTGCGATTTGTTCGTTTCGGCATTGTCGGCGCGAGCGGGTTGATCATCGACTTCGGCATCACGTGGCTCTGCAAGGAGAAACTGAAATGGAACAAGTACCTCAGCAATTCTCTGGGCTTTGTGACCGCCGCCACGAATAACTATACATGGAACCGCCTCTGGACCTTTGAGAGTCAGAGCGGCGAGATCGTCCGCGAATATACGACCTTCGTGCTCATCGCCCTTGTCGGCCTTGGATTGAACAACCTCATCATCTGGTTGCTGCACGAGAAACTGCATCTGCATTTCTACCTCAGCAAACTCATCGCCATCGGGTGCGTCATGGTTTGGAATTTCAGTATGAATTATGTGTTTACCTTCCGCATGTAAATATAGCCTGTTGGCGTTGGTGCTGACGGCACTGCCTGTCCGCGCGGCCGAGAACTTCGGTTGCGACACCGTGCGCAGCGAGTGGTTCCGAGAGTGGTACCAGTGGGGCGAGCTGAAGCATTATCTGGATAACCACTGCGACTTCACCACCTACATGACTGAGACGACGGGAGAGTGGGGCACTGCCGAACCGTTCATGTTCTCCATCAACGGCAACTCCTATCGATGGAACAAATATTACCTGGACGGTTTTCGTGTGGACAGCCGTGTGATGGCGGGCGATGCGTTCTATACTCCGGATATGTTCTCCCACTCGATGCGCATCGACTATAACCGCGGGACGGTGGAGTGGGAAGCAGACAGCGTGCGCGCATCCCATGTGCGTGTGTCGGGGCAGGGCGGCAACGTAGGCGGTTACAGCCTCTTGGCGAAATGGCTACAGGAGTTGCAGGAAGGTAACTCCGCCATCAAGCGCCGCAAGGACGACCGGCCGCTGAACATGCGCAAGCACATCGTCGGCGCAGGGAGCGTGGACGTGGTGTACGGTCTTCCCGTGAAGGGCCAACGGTACACGCAGCATATCTTCGGCACCTACGGCCGCCGACGTCTGCCGGCTTATGACTTCGACGGCATCAGCGGCATGTACGACGCCGACTATTACCAAGTGCAGTTAGACGGCCAAGTGCCTACTGCACCGACGGTGGCGTTCGATGCACTCTATTATATCTTCCGCGCCGCCTATCGCGCCGACGGGCAGAGCGAGTTCGGTTATAACGCCAATGAGATAGCGCATCAACTGCGCCACTCGTTCTCGCTGTACGGAAAGAAAGATTTCGGTGCGCGGGGAGCACTCACGACGGGTCTGACCTACGGTCTGCAACGCGACACGCATCATCAGTTGGAGTTCGAGCGCAACTTCATCGACATCGAAGGAGAGGCGCTCTCTCCGTGGTACCCGGACGGGCGGCATCATGAACTGAACTGGGCGGTGAACTATAAATATCAGATACAACCATGGCTGCACCTGCACGTGGACGGCTATAACTCGTTGCTGGTGTTCCGTCCGGCGCAGCAGCACTGGTCGAACCGCGTCTATCTGCAGGGCTATAACATGGCGTCCCCCGTGGGGCTGTACGACTACCGATGGTCGTCGGAGGGATTCAGCGCCGGCATGTTAGAGAACGCCGTGCGGTTAGAGGCTGCTCGTCAAGTGCTCCCGTGGCTGCATCTGAGCGGCGAGGTGGCGGCTACGTTCGACGGCTTGCTCGTGGGCGGAAAATCGCTCTTCACACCGAACTGGGAAGCGAAAATAGCTTTTCATGTCGAGCCTGTCAAGTGGTTCCGTATGGACATCATCGCCGCTAATTACCGCGTGCCTTACACCTACGACCAGATGCAATTCCTGAGTAATAACTACCTCAACGGTGAGGTCTTTTATGCCGGAACGAACACCTTGCTCACCACCACAGGCGGCAAATATCATCGTTTGGGCAAAGGACTCTGGCAACCCCAATACGTGGCGGTGGATATCCCCTTTGTCTTCACTATCGGACGGCATGAGATCAGCGTACTGTCCAGTTTCAAGAAATACTATAACACCTGGTCCGTGCGTCTGGCGCCGGAGAGTGCGGACAGCTACGAACCTATCGCGGTGGAGCAGGAAGGATGGCAACACCTGGCCTACGACATCTATCGGATGAAACCGCAAGAACGCTATTACGAGGTGTGTCCGGCACCACCGACGGGTACGGGATTCTTTGCCACGCCGGTCTTCCTGTCCAATGTGGTCAAATATACGTACAACGGCAAGAAAGTCTATGTGTCCTTCAGTTGGCAGAGTTACATGCAGTCCGGCATTTCGGCCATCGGCAACGGCATTCAGGCGGAGGATGTCCAGATGCTTGATGAATCATTGGCGAGTCCGAACGCCTCTCTCGTGGACGGAAATATGAAGCAGAGTGACGCCTCTATCCGTTCTCTCGCCCGTCTTCATCAGGACCGCGCTTTCATCGCCCGTCTTCAGTTAGGCGTGAATATCACGGAGAACTGGCAGTTGAGTCTGAGCGGCAAGTTCCGCGACGGTATACCTTTCTCGAGCCATCACACGTATTTGTACACGGACGGCGCCGGTCATTCGCAAGCGATCACCTGGCCCGGCTATTCGCGCGGCATCAATGTGCGCGACGGAAACTTCGGTCAGCGCACCGACTCGTTCTTTAACTTCGACCTGCGGCTCAAATATCGAGGCGCGATAAAGGGTGTGCCCTTTGAGGTACAAGCAGTCTGCTATAATGTCTGGGATTTCGCTACCGAGTTGAATGAATACTGCATGGCGTACGACGCTGCCACGGGGAAGGGTACGGTAGAAAGCCGCTATCCCTTGAGTCTCTGTACGCCGCGCGGTCTATTGCTCACGTGCAGTGTCGGTCTGCCGCGTTGAGTCGGGCAGCAGAAGAACAAAGATTAATCCCGCAGACCAAAGTGCCACGCTGCAGTATTTAGAGAACACGCACTCCGTAAGCATGTTACATGCGAACAATGCGGTAAAAAGGATGGCGATATGTTTCTGCTCCGTAGGCGCGCACAACGGGATAGAAACCCATGCAAGCAGAAAAAGCATCAATCCGAAAACGCCCAATTCCCTCAACTCCTGCAAGTATTGGTTGTGGCAATGACCACCCACACCGTCCAGACCGCCACCTAATCCCGTCCATACATAATCCGACGGTTGCTGCAAGGCTTTTTCCCAGATAAGTATTCTTTCTTCAGAATGAATATCCATGGTGCGAAAACGCGGATGGATCGATATCAGCGCACCGCTTAGCAAGACGGTCGCTGCAACAATACTCGCAGTATAGTACCATTTCAGGCGCCGCGAAAGAAAAATGATCAGTGCAATCAGGGCAATGACCACTAAACTGATCAGCGCCTGCCTCGAACCGGACAGTAGGATGCTACCGACCAACAGGACGGTCACTGTTCCCCACAACCACCGCCGTTCAGAGACCCACAACTTGGTGGCTATTATAATGCCGAAGATCTGTATGCTGCTAAGGAATAAACGGTACTTGACATGCGACAGGTTCGTCTGGTAAAAATGCAACCATTCAAAGGAACTATAGTCCCAATTTGCCACCCAGTGAGTATTGTCGATGATCTCGCGGTGGTGCAGTAAGACGGTTAATAATGCCGGATAAAAGAATGCGGCGCAGACACATCCGAGCACGAGTACTTTTCCTGCCTGCCGCCAATCGTACCGGCCATTCACTCCCCAAATACCTACAGGAATCAATACTCCGAAAGAGATATATCGCTCCATCTGCCATGCCCAGGCAGTCGTGTCTGCGGTCCATAAACCGGATAGCAGTTTCCAACCGTACCATAAGCCGAACAAGATGAACGGAATGGCCGTTTTGTTTTCTTTCCATGCTTTAGGGCGTTGTAACCACCGGCCCTCAAACACCCATGCCACGAACCATAGAACGCAGGCATACCGCAGAAAAATCTGAGGGAAGGGAAGGAGTGCAACGACAGCGAGAAAAAGGTAGTAGTTGATGTTACCCGCGATGTCCGTGTATCGTTTCATAGTAGATCTGCATCATGTTGCGCGCGATATGCTCTGCGCGGAATTTCTCCGTTTGCTCGAGTGCCGTGAGGATGCGCGTTCTCGTGTCTTCGTTATCCTCCATCGTATCTCGGATGGCCTGCCCGATGGCTTGTTCGTCGGTAGGGGAAACATATAACGCCCCTTTGCCGGCTATTTCTTCAAAGCATGTGCCCGAACTGGTGACAATCGGCGTCTGGCACCGTGCCGCTTCGAGAATAGGAATACCGAACCCTTCAAACAAGGACGGATACACAAAGACGGCCGCTTGATGATAAATGACCGGCAAGTCTTCCGTACGGACATCTTCCATCAGACGCAAAGTAACCTCGTACTGTTTGGCCGTCTCATAGAGCAGGCGGGTCTGTGACGGATTGCCTTTTCCGACGATCACTAAAGGCAGGTCTATGTGCGCACTTCCCACGGCGCGAATAAGCCGAACATAGTTTTTTCGTTTTTCCAACGCGCCTACGGATAATATATAGGCTTCCGGTAATTGGTACTGTGCTGTAACCGCGTGTATCTGCTGCGGTTCTATTGGCTGCCAAAAGACATCGTTGCAACCTTGATACACCACGCTGATGCGACTCTCTTCTACACCGAAAAACTCCATGAAATCTTTTTTCGTCTGTTCGGAGATGGCAATAATACGGTCTGCGCGCTCGCAAGCGGATTGGTTCCGCCGCATAAACGACGCGCGATAGGTAGCGCTGTATAACTCCGGATAGCGCATGAAGATAGCATCATGCATCGTCACGATCGTCTTACATCCTAATTGCTCAATGCCTTCCGGCAACTCCTGACTAAGACCGTGATAGATATCGACATGTTTGTCACGCAGTGCGGAAGGGATGCCATAACGACGCCAAACAGACGGCGCCAATGACCACCATCCCTGCGGAGTTACTTTCTCGAACGGTGCCTCACTTAACCATAGATACGTATGCGCATCCTTGGGTGTACACAGGACATAGTGGTTGTTACCGTAATAGCGGCTCAACTGAGCAAGTAGCGTTCGGCTGTAGTTACCTAAACCGCGATAATTCAAAAACGCGCGCTTGGCATCGTAGGCGATACATATGTCTCCGTGGTTCAGCATGTCTCCGTATGCGTGTATAAGTGGTACATCTTTTTTAGAAAGTCATCATAGGCGTATTGTGCATAGAAATCTTCCTGCGCCTGTTGACCGAGGCGGTGCGTCAATGCCGGGTCTGTGAGTAGGGAACGAAGGGCGTCTGCGAGCGCTTGCGGATCATTAGGCGGACACAATAAACCGTTTTGCCCGTGACGAATAATCTCCGGCTGCGAACCCGAAGAAGAGGTGATGATCGCCAGTCCCATAGACATGTCTTCTATGAGGGAGAGCGAACCCGCTTCGCGTGCCAGGGAAGGGGAGAGACCGATATGACACGTACGCATCATAGAACGTATATCCTCACAGAAACCGATATAGTTGATCTTGTCGCGTGCAGACGAAGAGGATAGCAATCGATTCCAGAGTGCTTTATCATGTTCTGCAATCTTTCCCGCAAAAGTCATTCGAAATGGCAAATCACTCACTTTACTTAATGCCTGCATGAGCGGTTCTATTCCTTTCTCGCGGCAAATACGTCCGTGGAAAAGCAGGTGAGGAGTGGTGAAGGTCGGTTTCGGTTCTCGGACCTCTTCCTTACTTACCGGAATAGAGTTATAGAGGACTTGTACGTCCTTAAAACAACCGTCTTCTTTGAGCGAACGAAGGTAAGTCTCGCGCACCAATTGGCTGACGCATATCAGGACATCTATCTGGCGATAGATCCATCTCCATAATGCTCCGCGCTTAGCTGGGCGTGCCAAGTGTTGCGTGGCGATGAGTCGGAAAGGATGCTCCGCATGGCGCCTTGCCCAAGCCGCAAGAAAATAGATATGCCGACTGTTGATATGCAGGATATCCGTTTGATGCGCGTCTAACAGTTGGGCCAATTTTCGTCCGGCAAAAGGACAGAAACGCCATACTTTACCGGCGTAGGGGAAGATCGTAGCCTCACCTATCTGGGCGAAACGTGCGATCATATCCGGGTCACTGTGAGTGGGAAACAGGAAGAAAGGCTGCGCGTCATAGCGTGCTTTCATGTGGCGCGCCAGGTCGAAGACATATTGCTCTCCGCCGCCCCAGGTGGGGGATGCTATGTAATAGGCGATAGTCATTGGTACTGCTCCTTCCAGGTTTGCCATTTTTGTAGGTCCTGCGCTTTGTTTTTGATATGTCGGATGGCATATCGGTCGTCTTTAGGCAGATAAGTATAGGCTTTGTAGCCTTGTATCTTCTCATGTATCGGTCGATACCATTGGATACGTTGTGGAATATTCCGGTACAAGCGACCTTGGTAGTCTGGCCATGCGACATGACTTTCCTCTACTTCATTCGCATCGTTGACAAACACATTGATGCGAGGAAGTTTGATCATTTCAACAGCGACATTGGCGCATAAGATGGTCCTGAGGTGCTCCATCAAAAAAGCTGACGGACATTCGTCTGCGTCCAATTGGAAAATCCAATCGCCATGACAGAGGGTATTTAAATGGTTCTTGAGTTGCGCAAAATCATGGTCGAAAGCAAACGTTGCACGGGTAGATATGACGGATCTGTACGCTTGGATTACCTCTCGCATCTCTTTCGTTGCCTTTCGGCTGTCCGTTTGCACAATAATCTCATCGCCAAGGCGGCAATAAGGTGCCAGAAAATCCAACAACCGACGGAGTTGGTCTGCTTCATCACATGCCGAGATAGCAAAAGAAATCGTATTCTTAGTCTCTTTCTGCTCTGCTGCATCAACGAAAACACGCCGTTTGATATGCAGTACTTGTGCTATACTATTGAGAAACGATTCAATCATACCGATAATTCGCTTTCTTTCCGTTGTGCCAAAACCGATCCCGGTAATAATGAATCCAATATCGGCATTGCGTAGGATCCATATGCCGTGCCTGCGCATACTCGTCTGCGAACTCATCAAAAAAACTACTCCGGGCGCAGAGACGGCGGATACTTCGACACCCTTCTTTCATACTTACTCGCCCAAAAACCATCCGGTTGGTATCCACTACCTCAAAGCGGTACTTGCCGTCCTCAATATCCCAGAGAATATTACCCGGTGAGAAATCAAGATGCAAAATTCCTTCTTCGTGCATATGTGCGGTGAAGCGGGCAAGCGGACGGATAGTCGCATCTAGTGCCGGCGTGTACGCGTATGTAAACTCGCGGTGAAGGTGTTTCAGTGTGGACATCTTTGTGACGAGGTAGGAAAAACCGAGTCCTCCGCCGCTATATTCCTCTATGTACGCTATCGGTTCCGGCGTGCCGACCTGATGCGCGATGAGGTATAAACCGTTCAGATAGGCACGTTTGGCTTTGCTGTCACGCAGATAGTGGTAGATATACTTATTCAAAAACCTCGGCACATGAAAACGTTTCACGCAAACTTTGGTGTCATCCGGCGCAGTAAACGAGCGTATTTGGTTGCGCTCATCATAAATCACTTCGCCTTGTTGGGCAAAGATTGCAGGAAGGGTCTCTATCCATCCGCGCAAAGATTCATATGTCGGATTAATAACTATCACCTATCACTTTATCCACAATTTCCTCCGGCGTGATATCCATACAGCGGTAGTCGCCGAACTTACATTTTCTCTTTCCGTATATGGAGCATGGCCGGCATGGGATGTCGCGTTGGATACAATCTTCCGCACTTTGTCCGAAACCCATAAAGCCCGCCTTTGGATGGGTCGCACCCCAGATAGATACAACGCGTGTGCCGACTAATGAAGCCAAGTGCATATTCGCGCTGTCCATGGTTATCATCACACGCAACCCACGCATCAGTTCCAATTCCTCGCGCAGCGTATATTTGCCGACGGTCGAAAGGACATGTTTATATTTTGCGCACCAACTATCCAATATATCTTGCTCCTTTTTTCCTCCACCGAAAAGGATGATGGGTTCCGACCCTTTCTCCTTTTGCGTGCGCTCGCTCAAGAGACGGACTACTTCTTCCATGCGTTCCAGTGGATAAATCTTACCCTTATGTGCCGCAAAAGGAGCGATACCGATACCCGTACCTGCCATTTTGCAAGGGGCTTGCAGAGCGGAAAGAGCTAATCCTAGACCTTGTATCACATCGCAAAAACGTAATACAGTGTCTTTCAATGCGTTACGACTCAGTTGACGGGTGAGCAAAAAACGCGAAAAACGACCTTTGTGAATCGTTCGTACTTTGGATCCACGCAGGCGCAAAATCGTGCGGATATACAACGAACGCCATACGCCATGCATGTCGGCTACCAAGTCATAATGTCCTAAACCGGCAACAATCTCTCGCAGCGATTGTTTCTTTAAATCCACCCCAAGAAACCGTACATTTGCCGGCATGTCTGCAAACAAGTCTGCCATACGTTGCTGCGAAAGCATCGTGATCTGTACGTTAGGATGCTGCAACGCAGCCGCCCGTACTACAGGGGCAAGGAGCGCTACATCACCTAAAGCAGAAAAACGTATGACAAGCAGATTGGTCATTTCTTGTTATATAAAACGGGATTAAGGGTCGGATCGTTATACATCTTCATCTGACGATATACCTTCATCACCCGCGCGCCGGATGAGTAGTCTTCCAACAGCTGCAGAATGGAGGTAGTCAGATCTTCCAATTGCTCTTTCAATACCGCCAGTTTAGCCATACATTTCTCATGCTGCTCTGCACTCACATCCTTGCGGTCTACTTGCTCTTGCATATGCCATAATTTGACATGTAAGATACTCAGACGGTCAATGGCCCATGCCGGACTCTCTGTGTTGATACGTGCGCCCGGCAAAGCAGGGGTGTTATGATAGAGGTCCCAGAAATAACTATCAATGCGCTCTACCAGATCCGTGCGGTCCTGGTTACTCTTATCGATGCGCCGCTTGATGACCAAGGCCTCTGAGGGATTAATCTGCGGATCGCGGATGATATCCTCTAAATGCCATTGTACCGTGTCAATCCAATTTTTGCAATACAGTTCATGTTCTATCGTGCCCTCTACGTAGGGATTGGACATAGGCGCATCGACATCGTCCGTACGATGGTAGTCCCTTACTGCTTGTGCAAAAATACGATTGCTTTCTTCTACAAAATTCATATTGTGCTGATGTGATTATTCGTTCTTTAATCAATACTTATCGGTGTCCAGTGTTCCGGCAGGATGTCGGGTCGCGGATGATGCCTAAACCATGTGTTCGGTGCGATAGTAACGGTGTCTTTGCTTTGCCCTAACCATGCACCCCACCAGGAGAAACTGCTGTTTGCGATGATATGATGGCGACAAAGACTCATCAACTGCATGTCTATATATGCCTTCTCGCCGGTATGTCCACTGACGAAGATAGTACCTTCTGGAAAAATCTCTTGCGCTTTTCCCCATTCCGGTTCATCCGAGAAAACATAAAAAACAGGATGCTCCACCTGAGCCTGTATCGTTTTCACAGCGCTGCGGTAGTAAGTCTCGGAGCAGATATTATAATCTTCGATGCGCCGTTTCTTGAGGTAGTCCCCGCGACGGATATGTACACTCACGCTGTTTTGCGATTTGATTGTGATCGCTAAGTCTTCTGCTTCCTTCGGCAGCGGGAGTTGGAACGTGAAGTCTTGGCGAACTTGGTCTGCTACCTCTCGAAAATAGTTCTCTGTCTGCCAATAACCCTGCAAGTAACAATTGTCTGTATGAAGCAGTTCTGGACACCAGCCTTGTGCAGGGTCAGGCTCGATGATGAGTTTTCCCGTTGTGTGTTTTTTCCATCCGAGGGCACGACGCATTTCCGAGAAGATATCTTTGTGGACATCTGCCAGTTGGTTGCATTCTGCGATTGTAGCATGATCAGGATGAATGGCAAAAAGACGCTCTAACTCATACCCATTATGGGACGGACGGTGCCGATAGATAGATGCATCTATCTTGGTATCCGGCTGATGATGCTTGAGTGCCAGGTAGAAGGCGTACTGAAACATCTGGTTGCCTAACCCCGCTCGTATTTGCACAATGTTCATTTTACCAACTTTTAATTATGCCTCTTTTACTGATAGTGATCATTCCTCCCAAACGGGTTCCATATAGTGTGCCGAAATCACCTCCCAAGGCAATGCCGAAATCCAGACCCCATGCTTTTTGGATGGTCTTGTGTACTTCTAATAGAACGGCTGTGTTATGGTTGTTAAGGCGAACGTGGTATGTACCATAGTTGTCTGAATACGTACACAGTAGGCGGTAGCGGTAACCGTAAATATCTCCTTTTATACCGGCATGATAGGCCCAAACACGACTATTGGTCGGACTGAGTAAAGGCGAGCATATCGACCTGCCAAAATATGTCCAGCCTTGTTTGTACACACCATTCGAGTAGTAGAAATCGTCTCCGCCGAAAACCATGCCGTCCCTGTCGTGCCACGGACCGGATTGATCCGTCATCTGGATACATTCAAAGGTGAAACCGGAAATAAACGGCCATACGTCTTGAGCCGCATGAATGCCCCATCTGCCATCTTTGGAGTTGCGGCGGCCGCCAATGAAATGCACGGCACCATCCTCTTGGAAATCCTGCCAATAAAGATCAATATGCCACTTTTCCCCTTTTGCTGTTAGACAGAGCAACTGGCTAACCATGTGATTGCCTTGTGTGTTCAGTTGTTCGATGGTGGTAGCCCCTCCTTGCTTTCCGCTAAATACACGAACAAAACTGTTCCAGTCGTTTCCTAAGTCCAATACACCGTTCTCATATCCTCCCCATTGGGCTGCGTGGTGTAACTCGTATGTCAGATTGACAGGCCACTTGCCTCCAATCCTGCCGCCGATGAATTTATGATGCAAGAGGGTGTTGGCGATATATGGATTGTTATCCTTCAGCCATCCGTGTGTTACACCTCCTCGCACTTCTACATAGCCGTATAAACCGGGGAAGGCCGTATAATGGTCTATACCGATAGTGATGCGTGGAATAGGATGTGTGTTATTGGAGAAAAGCAAATCGCCGGCAGTGAGTTCTGCATCCCCCAACGTCGAATATATCGGCTTGATGCCTACCGTGATGTCAAACACATATAAGCGCGCGTGTGCGTATAATAAGGAGAAGAATCCCGTTCCATGTACTTCTGAAGAAGACCCGGCTATACGCCCGCTTAACACGGCTGCACCGTCCCAATCGTACCAACGGCTTGGACGAGTGGCAGGCTTGATGATTCCTAAATGAATGTTCCCGCTATACGGCATGGTCGAAATCTCACCATTCCTGTTACCATGTATCCAAGTGGGAGAACCCGCAGGAGAGGATACTACTGCGCTCACGCCGCCGGCGTAGAATAAAGAGTCACGGCATGTGTCAGGTTGCGCCATCGGTAACGGCCACCAATCCCATGCGCATACGCTGGTTGCGCAAAAAAGAAGCAACACTATGTGGAATAATCTATTTCTCAATGCGGTATAGGGTATTATGGAGAGTGCCCTTTTCATCCTCTCCAAGGCCGAAATAAACGATATTGTCAATACAGAAAGCAATCATGTTCTCACTCTTGCCGCATGGCATTTCTCCGCAATGCTCCCATTGGTCCGTGTCCACGCAATAGCGCATAATTTCTCTAAATACTTCTCCTCCCGTATGTTCTCCCGCAAAAAACCTCCCGCCAAAAAGATATATATGATCTGTTGTGGCGCAACTTGCGCATAATTCACGACCCTTGCCGGGATAGGAAGCACGGGAAATCCATTGGTCTTTGGTGATATCTACCTCATACCACTGCTTCGTGTTTTTCCATGTCAGTCCTGTACCAAAGAAGAAACGTCCGGAGAAAGGTGCTCCGGTTGCTCCGAAACATGCGCCCGGACGTTTGCCGGTATCCGGAATGTTGCACCATTGATCATTCTCTATATCATAATAGATGATATCTTTGCTTTGGGACCATCCGGTACTATAAAGGACATACATGCGGCCATCTGAAATGCACGGAACACCGCTGACGGTATTAGGGAAGGGACTGTCTTTTAGTCTCGTCCATTGGTCATCAGCAGGCGTGTAACGCCATAGATCGCGTAAGTAACAACTATCAACATAAACCTTTTCTCCAGAGAATCCTAATCCGAGATAGAGAGCCCCTTCGTAGGCAGCTATTACGGCTTTCACACGCGCTTTCCCAGGACATGAACTCAATTGTTTCCAGGTGTCTGTCTTCGGGTCATATTGCCACAGGTCATTGAGATAGGAGTCCTTTGCATTTCGCCCGGCGAAAACATATCCTTTCCCGTCTAAAGCGCAGGAAGCCGCGCTAGCACGAGGAGAAGGCATGGCAGCGCACGATTTGATTTGCAAATTCACTGTAGGAGCATTGTCCGTACAGGAACTCAAAACAAAGGCCGTTAAAACAGCGATATATAGTATGGCTTTATTCATTCTCCGCCTGTTGATGTTACTCCACTCGGGTCTTTTTCTTTAATTCGAAGTCGCGTCCTAAATAGTTCTGACGCACTACAGGGTTCGCCGCCAACTCTTCCGGCGTACCATGGAAGAGAATACGGCCTTCGAACAGCAGGTACGCGCGGTCGGTGATCATCAGCGTCTCATCGACATTATGGTCCGTGATAAGAATGCCGATATTCTTGTCTTTCAGCCGCCAAACGACATCCTGTATCTCTTGCACGGCAATCGGATCGACACCCGCAAAAGGCTCGTCCAACATCACAAACTTTGGCTCTATAGCCAGACACCGCGCTATCTCCGTACGGCGGCGCTCTCCACCACTCAGGTGGTCTCCTAAGTTATGACGCACGTGTTCTAGATTAAATTCCTTGATCAGGCTCTCTAATTTCTCCGCTTGATATTCCTTGCTGAAATTGGTCATCTCCAGCACCGCGCGGATATTATCCTCCACGCTCATCTTCCGGAATACACTCGCCTCCTGAGGTAGATAACCGATACCCATTTGTGCCCGTTTGTACATTGGCATGGACGTCAGTTCCTGATCGTTCAGGAAGATCTTGCCTTGGTTCGCAGCAACAAGTCCCGTGGTCATGTAGAAAGTGGTGGTCTTTCCTGCTCCGTTAGGACCCAGCAGGCCGACAATCTCACCCTGCTCAAGTTCGATGGACACATTATCCACCACGGTGCGCTTACCGTATTTCTTTACAAGATGTTCTGTTCGTAGTTTATCCATTATCGTAATACCGTAATACCGGAATCCCGAATTAATCGATCTCCACCATCACCGGGCAATGATCCGAGTGAACGGCATCGGTTAAGATCTTTCCGTCTTTGAGTTTGCTGCGCAGGCTCTCACTGACCCAAAGATAGTCGATCCGCCAGCCTACGTTGCGTGCTCTTGCTCCGGCGCGCCAACTCCACCAGCTGTACCGCTCGGCACTCTGGTCGAACACGCGGAACGAATCGACCAATCCGCTCGCTTCCCAACGGTCCATCCATTCGCGCTCTTCCGGCAGGAATCCCGATACACCAATCTGACGCTCAGGGTGATTGATGTCAATGGGCTTATGGCAGATGTTATAATCCCCGCAGATCACGATGTTCGGTCGCTCTTTGCGCAACTCATTCACCCATACAAGAAAATCCTCGAGGAACTCCATCTTGAAATCCTGGCGTACTCCACCGGTCGTACCGCTGGGGATATAGGCATCCACAATCGTCAGGTCTCCGAAATCGACGCGCAGCACGCGGCCCTCGCGGTCATATTTCGGATTACCCATACCTACGACCACTTTGTCCGGCTCCTTCTTTGTGAAGATACATACGCCCGAATAGCCTTTCTTCTCTGCGGAGTGGATATAACTGCGGTACCCGAGTTCCTGCATCGCCAGCACATCAATCTGTTCGGGCTGCGCTTTGCTCTCCTGGATGCAGAAAACATCCGGGTTCTCCGCCGCTAACCAATCCAACAGACCTTTGCTGATGGCGGAACGGATGCCGTTGAGATTATAACTGATGATTTTCATAACTGACGTCCGTTGAGGTCGTATTCATTACCTCCGCGAAGAATAATCACTTTGCCGTCACGCAGTATTTTCTGTGCGGCCTTGCCGTCCTCGATATCTTCGATGCCCTGTGTACCGCCGCGATAGGTGAATGTCACTTTGCCCATTAGCGCGGTATACTTGATATTGGTGACCTCATGATCCTCCAAAGCCTTCCATTCCGATGCACCTGCAGGAAAAACATCCGTTGCAGCTCCTTTTGAGCTGTAGTTGGGTTTGGCTTCCAGAATATCCACACCCATGTTGTCCGGATCGTTATTCACCTTGTTGTACTTCCAATTGGATTGGTTGTACGTAATCTTTGTGATGAGCAAGCCTGCTCCCGGGAGAAACGCGTCCCAGCCTGATTTCTTCCGTGTCTCGAGCGTATAGAACACCCTCGGCATCGGATTCCAACCAACGGATGGCAACGTGTTGTTTTCCGTGATGATAAGCGACTCACCGGTACCATTGTTGATGTTCTGAAGCGTCACTTGCTCTGGATCGGTCAATAGACGCGGAGTGAGCCAACCCATGTAAAAACGCTCGTAAGCCGAATAAGCGGGTGGAGTGTTGCCGTCGTTGTTGTAAGGACCGTAATCCATGATATCCCAGTCGCATAAGGTATGAGGAGGATTGTCCATATCTTCGGTCACGTAGAAATCAGGCAAGCCCAATACGTGACTGAACTCATGGCAGAAAGTGCCGATTCCGTCATATACCTTGCTGATATTGTTCAACTCACATCCGCAAGCATAACGGCCGAGGGTCTTCCCGTCAACTTTGACTTTTAAACTCGACATATCCCATTGATGCGGCCAGACGGTGTTCACTCCACCGCCGTCTGCTTCACCATAACCGGCGTATATTACATACACAAAGTCCACGTAGCCGTCTTTGTCGTTGTCATACTGCGAGAAATCTACACCGGCTTCGTTCGCTAACAGACATGCCTCTCTGATCATCTCACGCGGGTTCTTGTCGTGTGAGGTGATGTTGCCTTGGGCATCTTTCACAGGCTCGCCGTAATAGATGTAGTCCTGGCTGATCGTCACAGGGCCGATTACATCGAAAGTAGGGTTGTACTGCCCGTAACTCTGGTCGCAGAAATACTGGCGTGCACTTCCTTGACTCGTGATGTTATATGTAACCGTCTCACTGCCCGATTTGCGCTTGTACGTGTACTTGCGCGTGAAATGCAGTCCGGTAAGCATGGAGTCTATCGTATCTACGGGCGTCTTAAACGCCTTGTCTTGGAAGTTCACCAAGATTACCAGGCCATGCGGTGCCGGGTTAGGCTGACCACCGGCCTTGATGGCATCCGTCGCTTGCGGCGCACGACGTGCCTTCTCTTTTGACGCCATGCGGAATTGTTTCTGCGCTGCACTCATCGGCTGGAGGGTTATCTCGTCCAACCATTCACCGGCTTCGTCGGTCATGTAACTGAAATGTTCGTCACCGTGCATGTACACTGTTTTCTCCGTACCGTCTGCGGCGATCTGAACAATCGGACCACGGTACGCGGGTTTAGCCATCACCATCCCGGCGAGGACTAAACAACTCATCAGACTAATAAACTTTTTCATAAAAACTGATTTATGCAACTACTTTTTTTATTCCATGTTTCTCTAACCATCTTTTCTCGCAGCGACCGCGGTCCTCTGCATTATGCGCTTTGCGCCAATGACCTACCACTTGACCTTTGCGGTTCCGTTTGGCATATTTGAGCCATCCTTTCTTGTTCTCGAGAATCTGCCAGCCGTCCTCGGTCATCGTCCAATGGAAGTGCTCGTCGCCGCGCAGATAGGTGCGTAACTTGTATCCGTTCGGCTGTTCTCTCTCAATGATACCTCGGTATGCCGGTACGTTGTGCCGCTGCGGAGCGGATTCTGCTTCCTGAGCCTGCGCCCCCATCACCATTGTAGCCATCAGGGCTACCATCATAAGAATCTTTTTCATATGTTTTTAACTGTTTGCTTGTTTCACTTTTTTGAACAGGTCGCTGGCAAAAACGAAATCATTGAGCGCCTCGTTCTCACTCGACATGATCTCATGGCGGCTGCCTTGCCATTCTTTCTTGCCGCCCTTGAGGAAGATGATGTTATCGCCGATTTCCATGATCGAGTTCATGTCGTGGCTATTGACGATAGTACAGATGTTATACTCGCGCGTGATATCTTGAATCAACGCATCGATCACCAGACTTGTCTTTGGATCCAGACCCGAGTTCGGCTCGTCGCAGAACAGGTACTTCGGTTCCAGAACAATCGCGCGGGCAATAGCCACACGTTTCTGCTGACCACCGGAGATCTCGCTCGGCATCAGATGCCACACATGTTCCGGCATCTCCACACGCCGCAGGCAGAACGCTGCACGTTCTTCCATCTCCTCACGAGTCTGGCGACTGAACATCTCCATCGGAAAGAGCACATTCTCCATCACCGTCATCGAGTCGAAGAGGGCCGAGCCCTGAAAGAGCATGCCTACCTCGCGGTGCAACTCGCGGATCTCGCGCTCTTTCATCTTAGCCAGATCGCGCCCGTCATAGAGAATCTGTCCGCTGTCAATGGTATGAAGACCGATCAGACTCTTCATGAAGACCGTCTTGCCGCTACCTGACTGACCAATGATCATGTTCACTTCCCCGTCACGCAACGTCGCAGAAACATGGTCCAACACCACGTTCCCCTCAAAACTCTTTACTATATCTTTAGCTTCGATCATTATTTTTCTTCTTCTTTGTGAGCATATGCGAACATTTTACAACAACAATTTACTTAGTACAAGGTCCAGGAACAAAATCATGATGTTCGAGTTCACAACAGCATTGGTGCTCGCGCGGCCTACTTCTAGCGCGCCCCCGCGCGCGTAATAGCCATAGTAACTGGCCATGCTCGTAATCACAAACGCAAACACCAGACTCTTGATAATTCCGTACCATACATAGTATGGATTGAACGCGTATTGTACTCCCACCAGGTAATCATGCACGGTGATGATGTCCGTGAATGCACCTACCGCCCAACCGCCTACTAAGCCTACGGCCGTAGATATAATCACCAGCATAGGCATCATGGTTACAAACGCCATGATCTTCGGTAATATCAGGTAGTTGGCGCTGTTCACACCCATGATCTCCATCGCGTCAATCTGCTCCGTGATACGCATCGTGCCTATTTCCGATGCGATATTCGATCCTACTTTGCCCGCTAAAATCAAACAGAGAATAGTGCTCGAGAACTCCAGCAACAAAGTCTCGCGAGTCAGCAGACCTACCGTATAAGTAGGAAGCAACGGGTTCTCGGTATTCGTCTTCGCCTGAATGGTCAATATGGCGCCGATAAAAATGGAGATAATCAGCACAATCGGCAAACTCTGCAAACCCTGCTTCTCCAACTCACGGCTATACTGCCGCCAAAACATACGCTGACGATCCGGCAAACGAAGTACCTTGCCCATCAATAACGTGTATTCTCCTATGTGTCGTAGTATCTGCATAAACTGTCCTTTTATCCGTAAGATATACAAAAACCGTGCAAAATTACAACAAAAAATCCAAATATGCAAATAAAATACATTTTATTTTGCCATTTTTCTTTTTACGGCGATTGTTTGGAAGCTTTTTGACAACAGGTGGCTTCTCTTTCTGTTGTATTTTGATGACTCCCTTATTTAAATTCCTGTCTGTTTTCGCAAAAACGCCAGTATTATATACATAGGATATAATACCAAAGGTATTAATAGCACAAATTAGTGCGTGATAAGTGCGTCGTAAGAACGTCGTAAGTACGTGATAAATAAAAAACAGCCCGCATTTTGCTGCGAGCTGTTTTTTATGACTTCCTTCCTTTTATGGAAGGACTGGGGGGTGGGTTTGTTACAACTCTTGACCCGTAATGGTGTAAATCTTCTCTCCGCGGAGGATGAAGATCTGGCCGTTCTGAATGAACTTAACGGCTTGTCCACCATCCGTCGTGTAGTCGATGGCCTGCGGTTTATCTTGACTGAGCTGCAGTTTGATGAAGCCTGCGTCACCGCTGTTGCCATTACTCTCAATAGCTACGAAGTTGTTGCCTTCGATGCTCAGACCAATCTCAATAGCTTCGTTTTTCTTTGCCGTCTTTGTGACAGAAGATGCTACTCCGTTCACTGTGATAGTAACTGGACGCTCTGCGCCGGTACCCGAGGTGAGGATTACCTTGCCGGCTGCAGGAAGTGCCAGATAGATACGGTCTCTTCCTTCGGATATACGACGGGTGGCAGACTCTTCTACATCCTTCGAGAACTTAACACCCTTATCTGCGTCAAACCCGTAAACGGAGAAGATGTAACTCGGAACCTCGCTGAACACAACCTCTTCCTCGCTATATTCCATCGGAGTAATAGGAATGAACTCGAGTGTATAAGAAGCTTTCTCGCCGTCAATGCCGGTTACAACGAGGTTGCCTTCTACCATTTCTGCGGTCGGCTCACCGTCCGGATTCCAGAACTTAACACCTTCGAAAGTAGGCTCTGCCTCACCTGCCAGATACGGAACTTGAATGTTACCGTCCTTGATGAAACCATGAACGCCGTTGCTGAATGAAACCTCAAGCAGGTCTTTCTTTGCGGGGGCTTCCTGAATCCAGATAACATATCCGTTTGAATGCTCACCATCTTCTGCCATCACCATAATCAAGATGCTTGTCGGGTTGATATCAATGCTCTGGATTGTAGCACCCGGGTGTTGCGTTACAGCGTGAACGTCGCTTCCTGTCGGATTCGCTGCGCCGTAAGGCTTGGTTATTGTGTACTCGTTATTCTCCGGGGTAAATGCCGGATCCAGCGTGTAACCGTCAATAGAGAGTTCACTTAAGTACCAGTTGTTACTTAGCGTAGCGGATTTGGCTACATTCACGGTGATAGTCTTCTCGGTCACGCCGTCCTCTGCTACAATAGTGAATGCCTGACCTTTCGAACTGCCTGCATCAGGAGTGCCCATCTCGTAAGGATTATCCAAGCCGTATTTGATGGTTGCTTTCGGATGAGCCAGAGTTAGTGCGATGGATACGGTCGGCTCGCTGTACGATGCGCTAAGCGTGTAGTTATACAAAGTACCCTTTTCACCTTCCGGTTCTACTACAACACCGTTCACACGTACTTCCGAGACATCCGCATTGCTGCTTGCTTCGCAAGAACGAGTGACGGAAATAAAGTCCACAAAACCGTTCCAGTTGTTGGTCTCCGTACGGCAGATATAGAGTGTGGAGAGATCATTCAACGCTGCCGGAAGATAGATGATGTTGTCTCCTTCTGCGCCAAACGATTCGCTGTCATAGAGCAGAGTCTCTCCTGCCTTGTCAGCGTAGATGGCAAGTGTGCCTTGTTCTGCTGCGGTGGTGGTATGTACATTAAGCTCATCACCGGCTTGGAACGTACCTGATGCCAGAGTGATACCGAAATACTGACCCTTACCGCCGAATTTACCATCACTTGCGGTGTTCTTGTCCGCTGTTCCGCCAATAACGCCTTCTACACTCGCTGTCTTGCCGCCTGTATGCGTTGCTTTGATCAACTCACCGCAGAGTTTGTCAGAGATGGTGATGGTGTGCTCCTTCGTAACAGGGTACTCATTGAATTCATTCTCCGCCCAAGCGGTATAAGTGAACTCACCTGCTGCTTCCGGAGTCAACACTAACGTGCCGTTTTCGCTTAATTTTGCGCCGTATTTGTCGGTCCACCAAATAGAAGTAGCTTTTTTTGCTTTAGCAACGAACGTAACAGGAATACCTACAACACCCGTCGTTGGGCCGGTCACAGTGACCTCTGTAACAGGGTCTGTCGAAGGTGCTCCGCCGCTAAAAGTCATCGCGGAAACATAGCATTGCGAACTTGCTGCGGTTAAGATATACTTACCGGCAGGGAGGTTCTCGATGGTCCAATCTTCCCATGCTTTGCTTGCATTGGTGAATGTTGCCTGTGCTTCAGCCTTGTCGTTGTAAAGAGTAAAGGCTTTTTGGTTGGAATAGACATTGATGACTAAGGTACAGCCGTCAGCATCTGTCTCAAAGCCCATCCAGCGTTTACCTTGCGTTTTGTCGAATCCTTCTTCGGTGAAGCACGCTGCAACTACTTGACCACCACCGCCATTCGTTACATACACAGCCGATTTGTCGGCTACCGTCGCGATGATCGGTGTGTTCGTCGCCGAATACACATAACCTTCCGGTAACTCCGTCGGCTCACTGAAGTTCAGATCTTCAACAGCCGCAAACAAGCTTAGCGAAGCTAATACAGCCGCTGCTAATGTGAAAATTTTCTTCATAATAAATGAATTTTTGAGGTTAATTTTAAAAAGATTGGTATAGTTTTTGAACTATATTTCTTGTGCAAATATCAGTAAAAGCACCGCAAAGATACAACTTTTCGCGCATATACGCAATACTATTAAGGAATAAAATTGTATTTTGCACACATTTCGTCAAAAAATACACGTAGATTGCATTTTTCGTCTCAAAAATTTGCGTATTTGACAAAAAAACCGTAACTTTGCACGCTTTTCCACTTGTGGAAATACAAATAGAACATTTAATCGAAAAAACGCAAATAATTAGCGAAAAAACAATAAATTTAACTCAACAAAATGAAAAAAATCGTATCTTTATTCGCTGTATGTATCATCGCGATGATGACATATGCAGTTCCGGCTAAACGCGGATGGCAAACCCGTACGCAAGCCGACGGTACTACCATTGAAGTACAGCAAGTGGGGGATGAGTTCTATCACTTTATGATTAACCGCGAGGGAAAGCAAGTGCGCGAAATCAACGGTATGTACGAAGTAGTAGGCGAGGCTCCTACGCCTGCGGTAGCCAAAGCGCGCCGCGCTAAGGGTGTAGCACGCCGTCAGCGTAAAGAATTCGGAGTAACACCGAACTTCGCGGAAAAAGGTTTGGTTATTCTTGTGAATTTCGCAAACTCCACGATGAAAACGACTAATAACCAAGCAAAATTCGACAATTTACTGAATGCGGAGAATTGTACTGCTAATAGCGGTTATCCTTCCGCAGCCACGTATTTCTCGGATCAATCAAATGGTACTTTCAATCCAAAGTTTGACGTGTATGGCCCCGTAACGTTGAGCAACAATGTGTCTTATTATGGCAGCAACAATGATGAATACGCGGCTGATGCTGTGATTGAGGCGTGCATAGCGTTGAATACTTCCATCGATTTTTCGCAGTATGATAATGACGGAGATGGTAATGTAGATGTTGTCTTTGTGATCTATGCCGGTAAGGGTGAGGCAGATGGTGGTGCATCCAGTACTATATGGCCTCATAACTATAGTATCCAAGATGTCCTTTACTGGTCTAGTAGAGGACAGATGTCATCAAATTATACAAAATCACAAACCAAATTGGACGGCGTATACTTAGATAACTACGTAGTAGCACCGGAGTTGGATGGTAGTGGGGCGCTGGAAGGCATAGGTACTATATGCCATGAGTTTGGTCATGCTCTCGGACTTCCGGATTTCTATGATACAAACGCAAATGAAGAAGAAACGGTAAACAGTTCTAATTACCTCACGCCGAATATGTGGGATGTAATGGATGCAGGATCTTATAATAAAGATGGCCACTGCCCGCCGAATTACAGCCCATGGGAGAAGTCTTTCTTTGGGTGGATCACTCCGGAAAATTTAGGTAATGAAGGGCGCGTCATTACAGGGATGAAAGCGAACGGTGTAGAAGGATATCAAGTATATCAGATTAATCAGAGTGGCAACCAGCAAAAATATAACGAAAGTGGCGTCTGCTATTACCTTGAAAACCGCCAACAACAAGGATGGGATGCCGGTGTTCCAGGACATGGTCTGTTGATCTGGAAGGTGAACTATAGTGCCACTGCTTGGACTAACAACGAACCCAATAATACTGCTAACAACCCATTATATACAATCGTTTCGGCATCCGGTACTCAAATCGGTAATAGTTCAAACGGCCCCAAAAATACTTATCCCGGCACAGCAAAGATAACGTCTAAAACACTTATCACAGGTAAACCATTGCTCAATATAACGGAGAGCAATCAGCAAATCTCGTTCACCTATATCGAGGAACCCGCTCCGGTGGTGGATCCGTTTGATGTTCAATGGTTCTCGAACGGAACACTCTTCGAGACGAATAAATGCACCGAGCAAGGAAAAGTTGTCCTTCCGAGTGCAGAGCCGGAAGCATGTGCCAATGGACGAGTATTCATCGGTTGGTGCGCAGACGCAAGTTATGCCAGCGAAACAACGGCTCCGACATTGGTCAAAGCAGGTGACGCCGTAGAAGAGGGAGCTGCTTTCTATGCGGTATTTGCTAAACAGAGCGGAGAAGGCGGTGCAGAAGAAACAAGTACATACACCTTTACTTCAAAGGCATGGGCTGACGGGACCAATAGTTGGACAAGTACTAAAGATGCTAACCAATTGACTACCGGTTTGGGCGTACAAGTAACCACCGGAGTTACCGGTGCTGGCGCAGAAAGCAAGGCAGCATTCGATAAAGTCAGCAAAGTGGTGGTAACTTATTGTACGAATGCTTCGAAAGGTGCCGGCTCTGTTGAAGTAGCTGTTGGAAGCACGAAAGTATCCCATGATGTAACAAAGACGGGCGGAAATACGCTCCGTACGCTGGACTTCGACTTTGATAAGGTTTCCGGTAAAGCAGCATTTACGGTAACTTGTACCACGAACTCCATCTATGTGAATTCAATAGCGATTACCTCTGGCGGAGGTGCCTCGTACAGCAACTACAGCACTTCCTGCGCCGGAGAAACAGCTATCGAAGATGTGGAGGCTGCAAAACCCGCAGCATTCAAGACGATTCGTGAAGGCAGAATTGTAATAATCCGCGGTGACGAAGAGTTCACAATCACCGGCGAAAGAATCCGATAAATGAAAAGAATAGCATCAATACTGCTAATCAGCATAAGCACTCTCGGTTCTGCACTCTGCAGGGCTGAGAGTGTTGCTATTACGCACGATTTTAACGATATGGTGTCAAAAAGTGAACTAACTTTCCCTAATCGTCCCAGTAGTTACGCGGTCGGAGAAACAGATTTAGTCACTTATACCGGCTCTGCCGGTGGAGCGTTTACCCTGAATGACAAATTGAAATTTCAAATAGGTCTGCCGAAGAACGGCGGAACAGTGCAGACTTCGCCGGAGATAGCAAACTTAACGGGTGTGCAAATAACTCACACAAGAGGTGCTACGCCTTCCAATATTAAGATTTACATCTCTACGGACAATGATAGTTGGACGGAAATAACATCTTCGGCGACATTTAATTCCTCGACAATAGATGTTTCAATGCCAACGAAGGGGAATTACTATTTGAAAGTAGTCAATGAGAGCAATTCAGTAATTAATTTTCCTAGTTGGGAGTATTATTATGAACCGTGCCATTGCCTGCGGGTAGTCGTTAATTAGTATGAAGGTAGAAAACGACATCTTGGTTCCTGAATTGGCGCGACTGTTAGCCGAAGAGAAGGAAGTGCGGTTCACTCCTTCCGGCGATAGTATGCGACCGTTCATCGAGGGAAACAGAGACAGCGTCATCCTGACGGTGCTTAATCGTCCTCCGCGCCTCGGGGATATACTCCTTGTACATGCTACGCAACCCGGTGGACAAGCCGCGTATGTGCTACATCGGCTCGTGCGAATAGAACACGACGAACAAGGCGAACTCCTTGTTCTACAAGGAGATGGTAATTTGCAAGGGGAAGAAACATGCCGTACAGCGGATGTCATAGGCCGTGTGCGCCGCATAGAAAACCCGAAAGGACGCGCCAAACTCCTCACACGAGGATGGATATGGCATGCTTTGTTGCCTTTCCGGGGCTTTTTGTTAAAAATATATAGACATACAATGATATGACAACAATCGAAGGTTTTCGCCTGCGTAAGTTAGGCAACGAATTTATTCTGGTAGGTGAGTCGATGGCACTCATCAATTTCAATAAGATGATCACCCTCAACGAGACCGCCGCATTCCTTTGGAAAGCAGCGGAGGAGCACACCGCTTCTCATGGCGGCTTTGACACGGCTGATTTATGCAAAGCTTTATGCGCAGAATATGAGGTTGCGCCGGAACAAGCTATGACGGATGTCGAAGCAACGGTAGCTTCCTGGCGGGAAGCCGGAGTGATTCAGGATTAATCTATTCCTCGGAGCCTTCTTCCTCCGTATCTGCTATCTGTCATCGAAAAAGCATAAGAAACAAAGACTGGAGCCGACTATTATTGCAATCACGCAGTAGTATAAACCCTTGACCGACATCGTTGCTGTAACGGTGTCGGCATTTGTTTTTAAATCCGTCTGTGTAACGGTGATCTCTGTCTGTGTCATGGAAAAACTGCGAACGTATCGAATACCCTTGTCTTCCAAAAATCGGCATGCCGGATGAAACAGCATAAAGACTGACGCAAGGATTGCAACGACCATGTATATCCACCTGCGATACATCGCTGTATTTTCGTTTCTTTTACTCATTCTTTTCCTATTTTGCTGCAAAAGTACAGCTTTTTTTGAATTGTGCAATATAAATGTGCATTTTTATATGTTGTAAAACATAAAAAGTGCCGTATTTTAATATTCGACTATATGAACTTAAGAAAGAAACACAATTATTTGCCCAATTCAAATAAAAATATTAATTTTGCGCACTTTTTTCGCTGTGGAAATGCGGAATATGCACATATTTGCTTAATAATCGTATATTTTGATAACTCCACTTAGCAAAAATGGGTATTAAATGAAATTTAGGTATGAAAAAGATGAATATTAGTCATAATTCCAAACATTTTCTTAATGTTTTATTGCTTATCCTTATGCTTGTTGGTATAAATACCAACGTGTGGGGAAATGATTGTAAAGTTATTGTAGGAGTTGGTGTAGGAAAAGGAAAGGCGAAAGTAGAACTATGGAAACATCCTTTCACAGGTCACTCAAAAGTAACGGAAACAGGGTACGTGGAAAATGGAGAAGGAACTACAGAGGCAACAGGCGATGTATACAAATCTACTAATGCCTACGCAAAATACTATGCAGACGCTGCCATCGGTTATACCTTCTCGGGTTGGCATGATAATGATGCAAGTTGCTCGAATACGGCTTCTGGTACATCATCTCCTTGGTCAACAGGCGAAATAGCTGCAAAAAATAATCCAACCTTTAAGTATTATGCTAAATTCACTCCGAACTCTTATACGATTACTTTAGACAATCAATCGGCAACAACAGCAGGAACAACGAGTATCAGTGTGACATTTGATGCTAATACGAACCTAACTTCTGCTATCTCAATTCCGACCAAAACAGGTAAAGTGTTTGATGGATACTATACAGCAGCAAACGGCAACGGAACAAAGATTATTGATGGAAACGGAAACGTATTGGCAAATGCAGGCACATACACGGATGCAAGTACAAACTGGGTGTATGCAAATCATATTACCCTTTATGCAAATTGGGTAAACAAGTTAACACCGAATGTGACGAGTGGCAAAACAACATTGAGCGTTGATGAGCAATCCGAGGACGCATTTACCTTTGTTAATACCTATGGAATAAGTTGGGAAATTATCAATACAAACATAACCAGTCCAATAAACAATGGTGATGGACAGGTTATTGAGTATAATGCAAGTGAGAATAAAATCATCGCTCACAATGCAGGTACTGCAACTATCCGTTTTACGCAAGCTGAAACCTCATCAATCAATGATGGTGTTTTTGAGTTTAACTTTACCGTCAACAAACGCACTCCTTCCTTTACATGGGACGGAGATGTAGAGACGAATTATACATTTAATTATTTCTATAATACCACCAAAGCAAATATCTTCTTTACCACAGGAGAAGTGTCATATACCGTTGTTTCCGATAATGAGTTTTCCGCAAAAGTAGATGAAGATAATACGTTGCGTGTGTATAATGTGGCAGAAGATGCGCATATTACAGTGTCGCAACCGGAGAATTATAAATGGAACGCGCACGAGAAGACATATACTATTCATCCCTATAATAATGCAAATATCCATGTGCCGTTTACATTGTCAAGCGGCAACCATGCCGGATTTGAGCCTGCAGGTGCTTTCTCGTATGCAGTATGGAATGGCAATGGGTATCGTTTTGGAGATGATAATCCCACAGATGCCGAAGACGGCTATGCTATTATCCGCTTTGAAGGAGTGCCGGATAAATTGTATTTCGATAAATCGCTGGAGACGTATGTAATGCTGCCTCTCGAGCGGATGTGTATCGTTTACGAAAGTGCAAACGGAATAGATTGGTCGCCGGTATGGATGAATAATGAGCGCGAAGAAACAACCAATGGAAACGAAGTGCAACTTTCTGCTACCACGCGTTATATCAAGTTTACATACAACGGAACCATACACGCGAACTATACGAATATACGTGTTACAGAGCGAAATATCTTTAAAATCACTCCCGAAGGGATGTTGAATTTTGGCGATCAGGGACTGGAATATGGAGAACAAGCAAAAACGGCTACTTTTGAGCATGCTAACGCCGGCCGTATAACTAATGTCGAGATAAAAGGCGCCGATGCTTCGTATTTTACCGTGTCTCCAACTACAATAGTAGGAACCGGCCGTGATTTTTATGGAATTGCCCACCTTGACATACGTTTTGATAATATGGGAGAGAATAGAGGTACTACTCCCTATACCGCCCGTTTGGTAATTACGGATAATGGTGGAAGAGGAGATAGCATCGTTCTTCAAGCAAGACGCTTTGGTAAAAACCGTCCGGAGTTTACTTGGAATCCTAATAGCTTGCCTTACTATTTCAATTCTAACATTGCGAACGTAGCATCTTCTACAAATCTAGATGTCCCCTTGACTTTTAGTTCTTCAAATGAGTCCATTGCTAAGGTGGATGAAAATGGTATTTTGCGCATATATAATACCGGAAGTGAAGTAACGATTACTGTGCGTCAAGCAGCTAATGCAGATTTTGAGTCAGGTGTTGCATCCTATACCTTCACACCCCGTAAACGTCCGGATTTGTCTGTGCCGTTCCAAGTAACAGATAATACTTTTTATACTAAGCATGTGCAAGCAGGGTCTAAATGTAAATGGGATGACGGTGGTATATTCTTAGGCGGAAATAACTACTTGACAGATGATTGGGTATGGGAACATGAAGGAAAAAATTTCGTAATTGAGTTTGCTGAGACTCCTGGGAAACTTTCATTCACCATTCAAAGCGGTTCAATATTATGTACAGGAACATCGCATATGTGGCAAGTGGAGGAGTCTTCTACGGGAACGAGTGGCGACTGGTCAACAGTTTGGTATTATGGATATAAAGAGACCGATGGCAAAACTTTCTCAGAAATAGAGTTGAAACCTTCAACCCGTTTCTTGCGTTTTACGTATCGTGGAAACTATTGGGGGTACTTTAAAAATATTAATGTCAGCGAATTGGTGGGATACAAATATCTCCGCGCTGAACAAGATGGTAAATATCTCAGCCGTGGCGCTAAATGGGGAACGCAGGCTGTCGTCGGACCTTTTGGAATACCATGCCGGATTAGTCGCTATACGCGCGATAATACCAATATATATACGCGTTTCCTCTATCTGGATAACCAACAATATCTCTATGAGGCGGATAATCATGAATTATTCACCGACGATGGTACCGCGGCAAATACAGATAACATGTGGAAAATAAATAATGACGGAGGTATACTGACGATCCAAAGCGGCAACGAGGTGACGGATAGCCATAAGGGATATTATGTAACAATAGACGAAACAAATGCGTTAGCTTTGACAAACAACGGTGCATTGGCTACTCAATGGCGTATGGAGGATTATACAGAACATTCGTCATACATTACAACCATGCTGGACAGGGAAGCAGCAGACGCCGCCGCCGTTGATTTTGGAACAGATGTAAACACGCTTGCTAAGGTTCGCACGCAGATTAAGACAAATGATTTTGAAAAAGTACCTATGCGCATCCCTGCTTTGGCATTAGGAGAACAAACCGGAGAATACCGTAGTGGCGTTGCAGGAACGAATGCCGTATATGATCAAATAGTGGATACTCTCAAGCCGGGATTCTACCGATTAACAGTTAAAGCATTTTATCGTACTTCGCCTTCTGCAAATGCATGGAAATGTCATGACGAGGGAAAAGAAAGTGTAGTTGCTTATGTGTATGCCAACGATGTGAAATATCCTATTCAATCTGTGTATGACTCTTATCAGGCTCAACTTGATCCTTCCGATGAATTGCATGAGGGACATTATTATCCGGCTACGCTAACTTCCGCAGATTTGGCATATGACGAAGAGAACCGCTATCTGAACGATGTGTATGTATATGTTGAAGCAGATGCGGGTAAAACCACCGGTACTCTTCGATATGGAATCAAGAACCCATCGTATGTTCCCGGCGCATGGTTAGTTTATGAGGATGTAACCCTTACCCGCATTGCACGTAAGCAATATATCTTCAATGGTAGTGTGGATGATGAATGGACAACAGACGGGAGTTGGAATAGAGGCTCTCAGCCGAATATCCACCATGAGGTAATCATCGATCATGATGTAATTATCGAGAGCGAAATAGCCGCATATAGCGTTACGATCAATGAAGGCAAGACAGTAACTATTGCTCCGAGTGGCGGTTTGACAGTAGGCGCCGGAGGTGTAAGAGGTGCGTCCGCAGAGAAATTGATTCTCAAAGCCGGAACAGCAGAAGATGGCGCTCTTAAAGGTCAGACGGGTTATCTCCGCATTTCGCCTTATAGCACTCAGCCTATGCCGGAAGCAACTGTAGAATTATTCTCGATCGCATATACAGATTATCAATTAGGTAAGTCTAGTCCGTTGGAGTGGCAATATGTGGGATATCCGCTAAAAGATGAAGCTAAAGCGAAATCTATTTTTGATGGTTGGATTTATAACTGGGTAGAATCTGAAGGTACTTGGAAAAATAATCGTAAGAAATTGACGCTTGAACCATTTTCCGGCTACGCGACATCTCAGGATTACGAGTCGGAAGGATTGTTGATAGAATTTAATGGTCAATTGGTAGATAATACAACGCAATATGTACCGTTGACCTACTCAGAAGAATCTCCTATGTCAGGATGGAATGCTATTGCGAATAGTTTTGCAGCTCCTATCGACATTAAGAAAATGATGGCCGATATAGCTGAAGAAGATGTTGAAGCAACGGTATATCTGTTTAATACTGGTTCGACAGATCAAGTCAAAGGAGAGGCAGGTACCTACGTTATTGTACCGATGGCCTTAGCAGGCAGCAAGTATGGAGATGTAACTTATCCTAGCGTTATTCCTTCCATGCAAGGCTTCTTTGTGAAGGTACAAAGAAACACCTCGTTAAAACTTGATTATTCAAAAATTGTATGGGGGGCAGATTATGAATCTACGCCGAATAGCCCTCTGCGCGTGAAAGCGAATAATCAATCGTCATCTACTTCGGTTCTATCCGTTATGTTAGAAAACAACGGACAGCATGAGCGTATGCAACTTATTGAATCGGAAGATTTTGTCACTTCATTTGAGAATGGTTATGACGCTCATATTATGCCAAGAGATTTTAATATCTTTGCAGTAGAAGATGAAACAGATTATCTGGCTATAGATGCTACCAATAGTATAATAGGAACGCGCTTAGGCGTGCGTACGGGCGAAGAAACTGCCTATACGATTACCTTTAGTCATCTGAGTGATCGCGATGATTTAGCCCTCTTGGATGCAGAGACGAATGAAACAATAGATATTAACGAAGGTACAGCATACACTTTCTTTGCCGAACCGAATAGCATGATTGAAGATCGTTTCCAGATTGTGGAACGTGAGAATGTGCCTGCTATCACGACAGACATTGAAAATGTAGAGAAGGAATCCAAAGCACATAAGTTCATCAAGGATGGCCAACTGTACATCTTAAAGAACGGAATCCTGTACAATGCAATGGGTGCAGTAGTGCGCTGATGCATTCCCCTCGTGACGAGGGCATATGGAGAAAGGTATTAGTTTGAAAAAGGGATTATTAATTATATGGAGTTTGCTCTGCACGGTTAGTGCATGTGCAATCGGATATGCTACGCCATACAAGGGTTCTGCTCATAGCGGCTATATTCATACATCAGCCCCTGTGCGCTCGAGCCGTAGTACAATGGGACTCGCGCAAGCACCGATGGCATCCATGAGTACTACCAGTTCGATGAGTAGAGGAATATCTTATAACGAACCTTCTTCTACTCCGGCAGTGCAAGGTATATATACATCTGCTTCGCAGATTTCCGGAGGAGTAATGGCATCCACTACTTATGCTCAAATGAGTATTCGTAGGGCCAAAAAGGAAGATCCTGATACTCCTCCATCACCGGGCGATGACGGCTATTGTCCTGGCTGTGCCGGACATTATGTATGGGATTCTTCACTTAACCACGGAAGGGGTGGATGGATATGCTCTTCGTGTGGCTGTGAATTAAAGGATGGCTGTGATTGCGAGGAAGAGTATGGTTACTGCTGGTGTCCGATAGATTTTAACTGGGCGGTAGCGCTCTTTATGACCGCTTTGGCTGCAGCGTACGCGGTGTACAAAAAACGGACTCAAACGGTACAGTGACGTCCGTAATGGTAACGAGATGGTAACGTAAATACCTACTGATTAAGTAGTTTTACTTAAGAGATTTAGCCCATCGGCGAAGATATACAAGCCACTCCTCGGCATTCCGTGCCACGGGGTGGTTTTCTTTTGTGGCTCCGCAACAAGTGAGGTAGAAGTGAAGGCCTACCCCCGCCCCCTCCCTTAAGGGAAGGGAGGTTAATATACACAAATTATTCTGTTTGTCATGCTTTAATTCACCGGCATATTTCTTCGGGATGAATACTCCCAAGCCAACGGTCTCTTTGGCGTATTTGGCGCTGTCATTCACAGGCCAGTCGGTTCCCCATGAAGCCAAAAGCACGCCATTCTCCAGAATAATCGTAGTCGTGTCTTTGCCTCCTTTTGCCGGAATAGTCTGCACGCCGGTACAGAGACCTTCTATTGGCTCGGAAGCTTTGACATCGCATCGCATATCCCTATGCCCGGCACGCATCGTGTATTCTACATTCAGGTCAACGACTTTCCGTCTCTCCGGATCTTCCTGATTGCCGTCAGGTACGGTCCAATCTACATCGCATACAGCGATAGTCGCTTTCTTGCGGCTCTTTTTGACAATCCATTGTTGCCGCTCACCGACATCCTCTATGTGGCGAAGTTTGTCCTTCCAATATTTGACTGACCCGACGCCTACCGTTCCGGAGACGCGCAAGATATCATCGCCGTAGCCTGCAGCGAGCAGACTGTCATTCGGATACCAATGACTATGCGCCAACTCCAACTGCGGTTTTCGTTTGCAATAAGGATCAATGGTCTGTTTCTTGTCGAAATAGATCCGGTACGCCATGAGTTCGCTCTCTACCGCTACGCCATGATGGTGCAACTGATGGTAGGTGTCCACTAACGGCCCGTCGCTCCATACTTCAATAGGGTAGCAATGACGCGTTTTCCCCTCCGCATGAATGATGGTGTAGCCTGTAACGGTCGAGTCGGCAGGCGTACCGATTTTCCAAAAAGAAGTCGCTACCCGCGGGCTGCAACCCGCGAGTAACAGACTTAAAAAAGCTATACCGATATTTCGATATATCGACATCTCGATATCAATCATCAATTACCAATCATCAATGATCAATTGATCTGTACATTCTCTACCGTTGGAGCGAGAGAGAACGCTTCGCCCTTCTCCGCTTTGATGTCCACGTTGTCAATAATGAGACCGTTCGTCTGGCGGAAGAGTGCGCCTTCAGTAGCACTGATGGTGATATTGCGCAAGGTGACATTCTGAATTTTCATCTCCGGCAGGCCATTGAAATAGATGGCGCGTTTGATATTGGAGCCTTTTACATTCTCAATCACGATGTTCTTAAAGGCCGGCGTCTCTTCGCTTGCCTCCGGTGCCTCGGCGTTCATGCGTGCAGCGAGTTCTTCTTCCGTCTCTTCGCCTGCGCCTTTACCCCCATAGAAGAGGTCAAAAAGCAGTCCCTCGTTCGGAATATTCACCATGTTCACGCCGTTGATGTAGATGTTCTCCACTACACCGCCGCGACCGCGGGTACTCTTGAAGCGCAGACCTACGTCTGTACCGATGTAGAGGTTGTTGCTCACTTGTACGTTCTTAATACCTCCGGACATCTCCGATCCGCAGACAAAGCCACCGTGACCATGATATACCACGCAGTCGTCAACAACCACGTTCTCCGTAGGAATACCTCTGTCGCGGCCCGGTTTGTCCTTGCCGGACTTCATGCAGATCGCATCATCGCCTACGTCGAAGGAGCAATGGGAGATTACTACATTTTTGCAACTCTCTACGTCCACGCCGTCGCCGTTCTGGCTATACCAGGGGTTACGAACATTGAGATGATTTAGAATCAGGTTTTCGCAGCACATCGGGTGGAGGTTCCATGCCGGACTATTCTCAAAAGTAACACCCTCTAACAGAATGTTCTTACAGCCTACGAAATGCAGCATTACCGGACGCAGGAACGACTTCACTACTTGCCAGAGACTGTCATCGGTGATGACAGGTACGTTCTGGTCCAGACAATAACTCTGCGCGAGCAGCGATGCGCTATCCGGATACCAGATATCGTTGGCTACGATACCGCCTTTCTCTTTGAGATGTTTCTTCCATTGTCCCGGAGCCATCTTACTCTTCTTGAGCGGTCTCCACCAGTCGCCGTTGCCATTGAAAGAACCATGACCGGTGATGGCGATGTTCTCTGCATCGCGTGCATTGAGCGGACTCGTGCAACGCTTGGTAGGAATGCCTTCGAACCACTCGTCGTAGATCTCGTATAAGTCGAGGTCGTGCGAGAAAATGATGACACTGTTGCGCTCGGTGAACAAGCGTACGTTGGATTTCAGCGTGATGGGGCCGGTCAAATAGATACCTTCCGGTATTACGACTGTTCCTCCACCGGATTCCGTACACCGGTCGATGGCTGTTTGAATGGCCTCAGTGGCCAATACGGCACCTGTGGGATCCGCGCCGAAGTCCATGATGTTAAACGTACGGCTCGGGAAAGAGGGTACCGTTACTTTCGGCATTTCAAAGCAAGCGGCTTTCGTTAGGCGGTTGATCTCGCTTTGTGTCGTTGTCTGGAACTGCGGTGCCTTGGTACACGCGCTCAAAAGGGCTGCTACGAGCAGCAAAAGAGGCAATCTTTTCATATAAATAGATGTTTAGGATATTTGATTTCTACTAACGACAAACCTTCAGCCGGCGCTGAATGGCCTGCTTTACAGCGATCTTTCGCTGCGATGATATCTTCCAACTGCGCCTTGGTCATCTTGCCTTTTCCTACGTCAAAGAGTGTCCCGACAACGGCGCGCACCATGTTCCTTAGAAACCGGTCCGCCGTGATGACAAAATAGGCCTCATACTCATTTTCTACGATCCATTTAGCTTCGCGCACATCGCAAATAGTGGTCTTCACATCGGTGTGCACGCGGCAGAATGACGCAAAGTCCTGCCGGCCTAAGAGCGACTTGGCTGCCTCGTTCATGGCAGTAAAGTCTAGGATACCCCCGATGCGGGCACGTGTTTGATAGGAAAATGGATCCTTGCGCAACGTTATGCGGTAATGGTACGTGCGTTCGAGTGCATCGAAGCGTGCGTGCGCCTCATCGGTAACATGTTGGATATCGCGGATAGCGATCGAGTCGGGTAGTAAGTTGTTAAGCCGCGCTGCGAAATTCGCTGGAACGGCTTTCTCTACATCAAAATGCGCTACCATCTTATCGGCGTGTACGCCGGCATCCGTCCGACCCGCAAAGGTCAAGGCTACCGGTGTGCGGAGAATGGTGGCAAAAGCTTTCTCCATCTCAGCCTGCACCGTATTCCCGTTCGGCTGTGTTTGCGAACCATGGAAATCCGTTCCGCGATATGTGAAGGTGATAAAATAGCGCACGGTTATAAGTGATGTTTAATGTTTAAGGCGTGAGTTGATTTGTTGTTTGATCTCCGGTGATAACTTCGCAGCATAGGCGATGGCGGCTCCTCCGCCTAAAAGAACAACGCTGCGTACGAGGCTGTCAACCCAGATGGAAAGAGCCGGTAAGTACGTCTGCCATGCCCAGTTAAGGGCGAAGATAGCAAGGAGCAGCAACAGGACGTATGTCCACTTCCTGTCCACGACGTGTACGCGGCAGAGCGGTACAATAGTAGCGATGATGAGCAGATAATACAAACCGTACGAGACGACATTGCTGATTGCTGCGCCGTCCATTCCAAATAAAGGCACCAGATAGTTGTTCAATACCAGTGCACTGATTGTTAAAATCAGCGAGAGGAGCAGGCTCAGCGCATAAAAACGCGAGTAGTTAAGTGTCGTGAGACAAATAGAGAATGTAGCCAAAACCAATTGACTGACACCCAGGATGAGCACCACGTATTTCGCGGGCGCATAGATTTCGCCATTCGGCAGAATATGGAAGATAAGGTCGATATTCAGCCAGATGGTCAGTAAGATAAATCCGCCGATAAGGAGCAGGTTTCGTGTCACTTGTCGGATGAGTCTTGATCCCTCTTCGCGGTTATGCTCTTTGATGGCGCGCGCCAACTGCGGCGAAGCGATGGCTGTTACTGAGCGATAAGGTACACTGACCATGACCGCCATGTATGTCGCAATGGCAAACACACCGGTACTGTCCAGACCCATCTTGGCTGTCACGAAGAAGGAAGAGAGGGTGGGCGCCAAGGTAGTGGTAGCCGCCGAGACGATGAGGAAACCGGTATAAACAAGGTAACTCCGCACAAGCGAAGGGTTCGCCCGAAGAAAAGCCCAATCCGGCCGCAGACTGATCTTCTTCAGCGAGAAGAAATAGCAAAGGTTGATCAGTGCCGCGAATGCATAATTGGCGCATATACCGATCACCAAACCGTCCAGCGAGAGGATGTCGAAGGCATAGAGCAGATAAATCACCAGCAGGCCGAGGCGCACAAACAGTTCGCGCACCGCACGCGGCACGACGATGTGCATGAGTACGTTACATGTCGTTTCGCAGATCGTCTGGTACAACATGAAGAAGGCCAGCGGGAGTACGAAATAATAGTACTCCACGAAAAGCGGCGACTTGTCGCCGAACCATGCACCCAGCGGTACACGGCAAGCCCAGTAGATGAGGGCGAAGAGTACAAAACCGACAAACGGCACTACCAACGCCCAGAAGAAAAATCCGTGGTCCTCTTCGTTGTCATGGAAATAGGGATAGAAACGAATGACGCTGCTACTCGTTCCCAATTGCGCGAGACCTACGAACAGGATTGCCGCATCGATAAGCACCCGTGCCAACCCGATTTCCTCGGCTGTGAGGAAACGGGTTAACACGAAGAACGTGGTGACAATGCCTACGGCAATGCCCAGATAGGTAACGATTGTACCACGTATCGATTGCTTAGCGATGACGCCCATGTTTACTTGATCTCCAGAAGTTCAACGGTGAAGATGAGTGTAGCATACGGAGGGATGGATGCACCTGCACCGCGCTCGCCGTAACCCAAGTCATACGGGATGAACAATTTGTATTTCGAACCAACAGGCATGAGTTGCAGACCTTCGGTCCAACCTTTGATAACACCGTTGAGCGGGAACTCGATAGGCTCACCGCGCAGTCGTTTTTACTCCATCGCGGAGTGCATTCTCCTGAAGGAATTTCTCGCCTTCTGCTTTGGTCTCGCCGTATTTCAGACGAGAGATAGCTGCCTCTACATAAGCACCGGCAGACTGCATGTCGAATTGCTCGGTGTAGTTGTACAAACCGTTGATGAAACCTTGCTTGATGAGGTCGTAGTTGGTTTCCAGACCTTGGATGCCAAGCAAACCTACAGGTTCTTGCTCGCGGATGGCTTTACCAACGTTCTTTCCCATTGCAACGACCTGCGGGTTGCGAACATCCTCTTTCAGACCTTTGTTGATATTCTCGATGAACTCTTCGGTGTCCTTGCCGTCCTCGTCGTCAGCCAAGAGATATAACTTGATCTGCGAACCGTTGAGCAAACCAAAGGCATAGTTGAGCGAGTCGTTGTAGGACGACAGTTCAACGGTTTTTACTTTGAACGGACATTTGCCGGTAATAGCTTTGTCAGCCGTACCTTCTGCCTTCTGCTGATAAGCAGCCATGAAGAAAGCTTGCGCTGCATCGGGAGTCATGACAGACGAGTCGTTATGCAAACCGTTTACCAGACCTTGCAGGAGTAATTTCTCGTTCACTGTCCATGCGGCGTTTTCTGCCAAACCGGTTTTCTCAAAAGACTTGAGAGAAGTACCGAACTGGCGGCCTGCCTGTGCGATATCGCTCAGCTGCTCCTCTTTGTCCAGATAAGCGGACTCGAGAGCATCGATAAACTCAGCCACTGCTTCGTCACTGCTGTCGTTAGCCAAGTAATACATTTTAATCTGCAAACCGTTCAACAGACCTACGGCATAGTTGATTGAGTCGGTCTCGTTGGTAAGGGTTGCATCTTGCGCTTTGTAACTGTTGCCGCAGGAGATCATCGCCATAACGGCAAGCATCAGAATACTAATCTTTCTCATTTTTTGTATCATTTTTGTTTATTTTGTTTCAATTCCTAAAAGTTCTACAGTGAAGATCAATGCTGCATACGGGGGGATGGAAGCGCCTGCACCGCGCTCGCCGTAAGCCAGTTGATAGGGGATGAAGAATTTGTACTTTGAGCCGACGGACATGAGTTGCAGACCTTCGGTCCAGCCGGCAATCACGCCGTTAAGCGGGAAGGCGATGGACTCGCCGCGCTTATAACTGCTGTCGAAAACCGTACCGTCAATGAGTGTACCCTCGTAGTGAACACGCACGGTGTCGGTGGCCTTCGGCTTTTGACCGATAGTGGCTTCCAAAACTTCGTACTGCAAGCCGCTGGCGGTGGTTTTTACACCTTCGCGTTTTGCATTCTCCGCAAGGAATTGCTCGCCGGCGGCCTTTGCTTCACCGGACATCTTCATCACATATTCGATGCCCTGTTTGAACTCATCGTAATTGAGTTCTTTCTCTCCATATTGCATCAAATACTGCGCAATGGAAATACCCAATTGAAAAGATAAACTGTCTTTTGCCATAATTATTGTTGTTTGTTTAATATTGCTGCATAACGCGAGAGGTATTTGCCGAGGATGTCGAATTCGAGGTTCACAACGGTTCCTACCTCTATATATTTGAAATTGGTGTTTTCGTGCGTGTAAGGGATGATGCACACGGATACATAACCTTTGTCGCCCTTTACATCGGGTTCGCACACCGTCAGACTCACGCCGTTGATGCTTACCGAACCTTTGTCCACACAGAAATAGCCGCGTTCAATCATCTCTCGGTTGCTGTTGTATTCGAAGCGGTAGTACCAACTGCCGTCGGTCTCTTTGGCCTCGATACAACGCGCTACCTGATCGACATGACCTTGCACGATGTGTCCGTCCAAACGGTTGCCCATCAGCATGGAGCGCTCTACATTTACGAAGTCTCCGACCTTCAGCAGGTCAAGGTTCGTCAGACGCAAGGTCTCTTGCATCGCCGTCACGGTGTACAGATCTCCTTCGATCTTCACTACCGTCAGGCACACGCCGTTATGGGCGATCGACTGATCGATGCTCAGCGGTTCCCCGAAGGGGTTGTGCAAAGTAAAATGTTTATTTGTCTGCTCGGTCTCAATCCTGACGACCTGAGCCATTGTTTCTACGATTCCTGAGAACATTTTGTAAGGGAAAATCTTTACGGGTTAAAATTAACAGATAAATGGCAATAAGCACAGTGCCGACTGCCATCATCAGCCACATATTATGGATATAATATAGGCGCAAAGCATAATAGACAGCCAGCAGACCAATCGTCAGCGCCGTATATTGACCGATGCATTTCAAATCGTAAGGGATAGGCGCTTTCTTTTGACCGATGAGGAAGGACAGCAGCATGATCACAAAATAGCATACAAGGCTGCTTCCGCAACTTGCCCAGTACCCGATAAGCGGTACACCTATGATCTGCAAGATCAGAGTGATCATTAAACCGATTAAAGAGAAATACGCACCCCATTTGGTTTCGTCCGTCAACTTATACCAGAAACTGAGATTGAAATAGATGCCTTGGAAGACGTACGTCCACAACACTACCGGCACAATCTTCAGTCCCTCCCAATAAGCGCTGGAGATGATATAACGGAAGATATCCAGATAGAAGATCACGCCCAGCAGGATAAGGTACGAGAAGATGATATAATACTTCATCGCATCGGCATATGCTTCTACGGAGTGCCGGTCCTTATGCTTGGCGAACACAAAAGGTTCATAGGCATAACGGAACGCCTGCGTGAACATCATCATCACCATCGCGACCTTGAAACATGCGCCGTAGATGCCCAATTGCGCTTGAGCGTCTGCTCCGTTATAGAGGTACGGGAAGAGGATGCGGTCCAGCGTCTGGTTCATAATACCCGCTACGCCTAACACCAACAACGGCAGGGAGTAACGGAGCATCGCGCGAAGTACTTTCACGTCAAAACATCCGCCTTTAGGCATCGTCATCGGCAGCAGGCACAGCGTCTGGATGGCAGTCGCCAGAATATTGCTGAGGAAGACATAGAAAACATCGTTCTTGCCAAGTATTACCAGAAAGAGAATGTTAAACCCGATGTTGAGCAACACAAACAGCAGTTTGAGTGCCGCAAAAACAATCGGTCTTTTCTGGTAACGTAGGTAGGCGAAAGGAATACATGCAAAGGCATCAATGGCGACTGTGGCAAACATCATCTCCACAAACTCCGCGTGGTCAGGATATCCCAACACGTTCGCAATCGGTTGATGGAAAATGATGACGAGCATCGTAAACAGCGCACTACTGATGAGCAGTGTCACATAGGCAGTCTTATAGACCGTTCGGGCATTGTAGTCTTCGCGGTTCGCAAACCGGAAGAAACCTGTCTCCATGCCGTATGTAAGAAGCACAAGCAGTAGTGCCGTCCACGCATAGATGTTCGTTACGATACCATAGTCAGCAGTGCGCGCTAAAGCGTACGTGTACAACGGGACCAACAGGTAGTTGAGGAACTTACCTATTATCGAACTCAGTCCGTAGATGGCGGTGTCCTTCGCCAAGGATTTCATCTCACTCATTGCCTGCAACACAGATTACTATCTCGCCCTTCGGCGGGGTGGTTTTGAAATGACTGATCAGTTCGGCGAGCGTGCCGCGTATCGTTTCTTCATGCACCTTGCTGATCTCTCGCGTCACGCTGGCTTTGCGTTCTTTGTTACAAACGGCAGCTAACTGCTCAAGGGTCTTTACCAAGCGGAAGGGGGACTCATAGACGATGAATGTCTCGTCCAGTTGAGCCAGGTACTGCAAGCGTGTCTGCCGGCCTTTCTTCTGCGGCAGGAAGCCTTCAAAATAGAAATGGTTGTTCGGCAGTCCGCTGTCCACCAAAGCAGGCACAAAAGCGGTCGCGCCGGGCAGACACTGGATCTCAACATCCGCTTCGGAGGCTGCGCGCACCAAGAAGAAACCGGGATCACTGATAGCCGGGGTACCGGCATCGGAGATCAAGGCGATGTTGGCGCCTGCTTTCAGACGCTCCACGATATCGGCACTTGTCTCGTGCTCGTTGAACTTATGATGGCTCTTGAGCGGCGTGTGAATATCATAATGCTGCAGCAACACACCGCTGGTGCGGGTGTCTTCTGCCAGGATAAGATCAACGGACTTCAGTACCTCAATGGCGCGGAAGGTCATGTCCTGCAAATTGCCTACCGGTGTCGGAACGATATAAAGCATTATCCGAAACGTCTATGTAAAGTGACGATAAACTGCTGGTAAGTACTGCTCTCGGTGTCCCATCCGAAACGGTTGATGTGTGCGACCGCCTCATCGAATGAACCCAACTCATTGAGTTCGGTGAGGGTGCGCTGCATCAGTTCGGCGTTCTGATCAAAGAGTTCGCGTTGATACAGGAAACGGTCACCCAACGAGATCGCCTGACGGATATCCTCTACGGCCTTGCCATATACGGCAGCCTTCGGAGAAACGGTCTCCTCCTTCACCGGCTGCGGCCCTTCTTTTACGGGTGCAGGCTCCGGCTCCACAATAGGCGCTGCAACAACAACCGGCTTCTCTACAACCACTTCTTTGATTACCTCCACAGGTTTTTCTACAACTACTTCCTTGATCACTTCCTTCTCCACCACTTGTGGTTCGGGCGCAGGACGGCTCTGGAGCTCGTCCATCTCTGCTTCGAGGGTCGCCAGTTGGGCTTCCAACGTAGCGATGCGTTCCTCGAGCGATTCAAAATATTTTATTAATTCTTCCATGTTATTTTGTTGCTTCTTCCAGTTTCTTCATGATGGCAAACATAAAGATTGCGGCGATGAGGCAAACGCCTACGAAGACACTCCATACGATCCACAAAGGTATATCGCCCCAGAGTTTACCGCCGATACGAACGAGGTAGTTACCGATAGCGGTTGCTACGAACCAACCACCCATCATCATTCCTTTATATTTAGGAGGTGCCACTTTGCTGACAAACGAAATACCCATCGGGCTGAGCAGTAACTCGCCGAATGTGAGAATCAGATACGTGTAGATCAGAACGTTTGCGTTCACGAACGTAGCGTCACCGCTCACGCGGGCTAACTCTTGTTGTGCCGGAGTCAACAGGCCGATAGAGCAAACAGCCATCAGTACATATGCCGCTGCTGCTACTACCATACCATACGCAATCTTACGCGGCGCAGAGGGTTCTTTGCCTTTCTTCGCCAACGCACCGAAGATAGCCATGCTCACCGGCGTCAGGGCTACTACATAGAAGGGGTTGAACTGCTGGAAGATAGGAGCAGCGATGCCCAACTCTGCAGGATGGTGGAAATATTGGAATACAAGGAATGCTGTTACGGCACTGCCTACGCATCCCCAGATCAGTTTGGCTTTCTTGGAACCGTCACCGAAAATACCGAAGAGAGCATACACCAATACAGCCACTGCCACGAGGTTCCAGATGTTGAAGGCCAGCGTCTGTGCACCGGTAACTACGGGGTTCACAAACTCATCAGCGAAGAAAGTCAGTGTCAATCCGTTCTGGTGGAACGCCATCCAGAAGAAGAGAACAACGGTGAACACCAGACACAAAGCAACAATACGTTTCTTCGTCTGTTCCGGTGTCAGTTCCTCCACCGGCGCATTACCACTCTGAGCGGCCTGTTTAACGGTGTTCTCCACATGCTTGAACCAAGGACGGCATGCATAATAGATCGCGATACTTAATACCAGCGATGCGCATGCTACCATAAAGGCGAAGTGGTAACTGTCGTTGACGTTATAACCCAGACTCTCCTGTGCCCAAGCCATGATCTTCACGGCAGCAGTAGGAGCGAACATCGCACCGATGTTAATCGCCATGTAGAACAGCGAGAAGGCCGCGTCGCGGCGGTCGGCATATTTCGGGTCATCGTATAAGTTACCTACCATTACTTGCAGGTTTCCTTTGAACAGACCTGTACCGAAAGAGATGAGCAATAACGCGAGGAGCATAATGCCCATGGCAAAACTGCCGCCTCCCAATGGGATCGCCAAACAGATGTAGCCGAGGAACATGACAAAAATACCGATGGTCACACATTTACCGTAACCGATCTTGTCTGCTATCCAACCGCCGATCAGCGGTAAGAAATACACACATGCCAGAAAACCGGCATAGATACGACTTGCGGCATCTGCGGACAGACCGAAGTTCGCACGCAGGAATAACGCAAAGACGGCTAACATCGTGTAGTAGCCAAAACGCTCGCCGGTGTTCGCCAATGCGAGCGCGAATAATCCTTTTGGTTGATTTTTAAACATAAACTATAATTTTAAAATTTTCAATTTTCAAATCTCAAATCTCAAATACCTCCGTCCATCCGTGCTTGTCCTCTGCGCGTCCATACTGGATATCCTTCAGCGCGTGGTAGAGTCGGCTCAGAACCGGCCCCGGTTCGTCACCGAAAGTGTACACGTTGTTTTTCTCGGTGTCCACCACTTTGTCGATCGGTGATATCACGCAGGCTGTACCGCACGCTGCGGCTTCGCTCATCTGCGCCAGTTCCTCCAGTGGTATCCGTCTGCGCGTCACTTTCATGCCCATCTCACGGGCCAGCGTCATCAGGCTGTCGTTCGTGATGGACGGCAAGATGGCTGTGGAGCGCGGTGTCAGATATTCATTACCCTTTATGCCGATGAAGTTTGCGGCCGAACACTCGTCGATGAACTTATGCTGCTTGGCATCGAGGAAGAGACAATCGCAACCCATCATGTGTGCCGCTTCGGTGGCGCGGAAAGATGACGCGTAGTTGCCGCCTACCTTGAATTGTCCGGTACCGTAAGGCGCGGCTCTGTCCACGTAGCGGTTCACGAGGAAGGTCGTACAATGGAACTTGCCCGGGTAATAAGGACCGATAGGCGAGGGGATGACGATGAACTCGAAGTCCCGTCCCGGACCTACGCCCAAGCGCGGTGTGGTACCGATCAACAAGGGCCGGAAATACAGCGTTGCACCCGTCCCGTAAGGGGGCACTAACTCAAGGTTCTTCTCCAACGCCAGACGGATTGCTTTGCCGAATAGTTCTTCAGGCACCGGTGCCATGAACAATCCTTCGGCGCTCTTCGCCATGCGCTTGGCATTCTCACGCCAGCGGAAGATGCGAATCTTGTCATCCACTCCGCGAAAAGCCTTCAAGCCCTCAAAAGCCTCTTGTCCGTATTGCAGACAAGTCGCCGATACATGCAAATGCAGGTACTTGTCCTGCGTAGCGTAGGGTTCTTCCCATGCGCCGTCATGATACGCCGCCCGAACGATATAGTCCGGCTCGGTGTAATGAAATCCCAATTTACCCCAATTGATATCTTGTCTCATTGCCGTATTCAAACAATGTATCTAATATACTTTTTCCGTCTCCGAAATAATGATTCAATGCTTCGCCTCGCCAGTTGTCCGTGGGTCGGTATGCAAAACCGTCAATGTGTTTCGGACTGTTAAGCAGCAGTTGCATGATCGTCTCGTGCAGCGCACTGTTGAAGTCCCATAAGAACCGTGTCTCGCGTTCGTAGAACGGCCGAAAGAACTCTGCGTAGTAGTCAAAGAACGGTGTGTGCTTGTAAGCCGATACGAGACTGATCCAGTGCTGGTGTTGCCAATGACTCTGGTAGCTGATCTCGATGTCGCGTGTCAGTTGTTTATGCTCTACTTTCTTTACCGGCACGCTCAGCGTCAACGGTCCGTCGGGCGTGGTGATGAGGCAGCG
>CADBVL010000003.1:42856-83558 GCA_902798015.1 uncultured Bacteroidales bacterium | reverse complement strand
TGCAGGTATTTGATATCTTCTTGCGTCCGCAGTACTGAGGTGACGTAAAACCGATAGTGTGGGAGGTTGTTACGCTTTAAGATATCCGCCCATTCCTCGCCGATGGAATCCAGTTCATGCTTCGCAGACGGTATAAGAAAAGGCACGGAGTGTGTCAGGCTGTCAACAATGTAATTGTCATTGGTTTTGATTTCCACCAATTGCTTGCGCATCGATGCAGCATCGTCGCGGTCCTTCGGCGGGCGTGACAAACCAATGACGGAAGCAACGGCGTGTTGCTTCATTTGCATGTCATTGAATTTGATGCGATAGTTGAAAGTGCGCCCCGGATAAGCGACCAGATTGTCCTCGATAATCTCCGGCTGACTCTGCTGCTGCGTGCAGCCCGCGAGGAGCAGCACGCATAGCAGCATCTTAAATCGACCACTCAAACCCATCTTTTGTGTCCTGTATGTGGAAACCGAGTGCGGTGAGTTCATTCCGAATCTTATCGCTGGTAGCCCAATCTTTGTTCTGTTTGGCTTGCAGGCGAATGTTGAGCAGCAGGTCGATGGCGCCGTGGAAAGCGGTAAGCCTACCTCCGTCTCCTCCCTGAAGGGAAGAGCCTTCTTCTCCTAATCTCAGACCCAGAATGTCGATGGCGAAGGTCTGCCAGACGTCTTTCAGTTCTTTGAGGTCCGCCTCACTGATGGTTCCTTTGCCGTCATGAACGGTGTTAATCGCTTTCGCGCTGTCAAACAACGCTGCGATGACAAACGGCGTATTGAGGTCATCATCCATCGCCTCTTGGCATTTCTCTCGCAAACCGTTCACCTCTACGTTGGTAGCCGCGGATGGCTGTATCTTCTGCAATCTCGCATACGCCTCCTGCATTCGTTGAAGACCTTTCTCGGCTGCCTCAAGAGCCTCGGACGAGAAGTCCACGGTGGAGCGGTAATGGGCTTGGAGAATGAAGAAACGGATGACCATAGGTCCGAAAGGCTTGCTCAGTAGCGGGTGATTGCCCGAGAAGAACTGCTCGAGGGTAATGAAGTTATTGTAACTCTTACCCATTTTCTTGCCGGCGATGGTAATCATGTTATTGTGCATCCAGTAATGCACGGACTCATGACCTAAAGCCGCACAACTCTGCGCAATCTCCGCTTCATGATGCGGGAAGATAAGGTCGAGTCCGCCGCCGTGGATGTCGAATTGTTCGCCGAGGTACTTGGTGCCCATCGTGGAGCACTCCATGTGCCATCCGGGGAAACCTTCCGACCAAGGGCTGGGCCAGTGCATGATATGCTCCGGTGCTGCTTTCTTCCAGAGGGCGAAGTCATAACTGTGCTTCTTCTCGTCCTGTCCGTCCAACTCACGCGTCTCTGTGACGATGTCGTTGAGGTTACGTCCGGAGAGTTTGCCGTACGGATAGTCCTTGGCATATTTCTCCACGTCCATGTAAACCGAGCCGTTGGATACATAGGCATAGCCGCGGTCGAGTATCTTCTGCACGAAGGCGATCTGCTCAATGATATGTCCGCTTGCGTGCGGTTCGATGGACGGCGGTAACACGTTGAGCGCCGCCATGTCGCGATGATACCGGTTGGTATAGAATTGCACAACCTCCATCGGCTCGAGTTGCTCGAGTCGTGCTTTCTTCGCTATCTTATCTTCGCCTTCGTCCGCATCGTGCTCCAGGTGTCCGACATCCGTGATATTACGGACGTAGCGTACCTTATAGCCGAGGTGTTGCAAATAGCGATAGAGGATATCGAATGTGATAGCAGGACGGGCATGTCCCAAATGGGCATCTCCATACACGGTAGGGCCGCAGACATACATGCCTACGTGCCCTTCGTGGAGAGGTTTGAATGTTTCTTTGAATCTCGTTAACGAGTTGTAAATTTCTAACATTATAACAGTGTCTTCGGATCGAGGTTGTTACGCTCGATATCTTTGAAATAGTTGAACGTGCCTACTTTGAGTTCTTCGCAAGCAGCCTCATCGCAGACGATGATACCATGCTGGTGCATCTGGAGCATGGAGACCGTCCACATATGGCTGATGGGCTCTTCGATGGCATGTTGCAGCGCACGGGCTTTGTTGTGTCCGTTCACCATGATGAGCACTTCTTTGGCATCCATGACCGTGCCTACACCTACGGTGAGGGCGGTCTTGGGCACTTTGTTCACATCGTTGTCGAAGAAACGGCTGTTGGCGATGATGGTGTCGGTGGTCAACTCTTTCTTGCGGGTACGGCTGGAGAGCGATGAACCCGGTTCGTTGAAAGCGATGTGTCCGTCCGGACCAATACCGCCGAGGAACAGATGAATGCCACCGATATTTTTGATTTTCTCCTCATAGCGTGCGCACTCGGCCGCGAGGTCGGGGGCGTTGCCGTTGAGGATATTGACGTTTTCTTTGCGGATGTCAATATGGGAGAAGAAGTTATTCCACATGAAGCTATGATAACTTTCGGGGTGTTCTTCCGGCAGGTTGACATACTCGTCCATATTAAAGGTAACTACGTTGCGGAACGACACTTTGCCCGCTTTGTTGAGTTCGATAAGGGCTTTGTACATACCTAACGGCGAACTGCCGGTAGGAAGACCTAATACGAAAGGTTTGCTCTCTTTGGGATCAAACTCATTGATTTTTTTTGCTACATAATTCGCAGCCCACTTGCTCAGCAGGTCATACGAAGGTTCAATAATTACACGCATTGTTTTTCTTTAAACTTTAAACATTAAACTATTTTCCACCCTTGTCTGCCGGTAACTACTGCCTAACGGACAGACACGGTTTGTATTTGTTATTCTGCAAACAGGAACTCCTGTATCTCCGGTTCCTCGAGGTTGATGCCGAGGATTTTTCCCTCGCGGTCGATGAGGATGGTGTGCGGGATAAACTCCACGTTATAGAGGTCGGAGCATACATGGTTCTCGTCCTCTCGCGCTTGTGCCCAAGGCATCTGTTCTTCTTCCAGAGCTGTGCGCCAATCCGCTTCCTCGCGATCTACGGAGCAAGAGAATATCTGCAGGCGTCCTTCGGGTTGGCTATAGTACATCTCTTTGAGAACCGGGATAAGGCGACGGCATGGACCGCACCACGATGCCCAGAAATCAACGAGCACGAAGTCCGTTTGTCCTACGAGTTCGCTCAGCGACAACTCGTTGCCTTCCGGCGTGACGGCGGTGAAGTCAATGAACTGACCTCCTACTTCGGGTACGGCTACGGTCTCTTCAACAGTTACAGTGTCTGTCGCGGGAGTCTGCTCTTCTGTTGCCGGTTTATGGCAGGCTACCAATGTCAGGGTAGCGGCCAGGATAATAAAGATTTGTTTTCTCATATCAATCGATTTTTTGTAATACTACTGCGCTGCGGGCCGGCAGGTACATCTTCAGCCAACCCTTGTCGTCCTTGGCGTAGAGTTCGTCATGTTCGGTGAAATGCGCTACAGAGTCGTCACTCAAGCCAAAACCTGCGAACTCTTTTGCATCGGTATTCAATACCACTTTATACTTTCCTTCCGGAACCAACATCCCGTAGTCCGCGAAGGATTTCTGACCGTTCCAGTTAAAGATAAACAGCAGGTCGCCACGCGAGTAAGCCACTACCTGGTCACCCTCGTTGTCCCACCATTTCATCACCCATGGCAGGTGGTTGCCTACATGGTATCTCTTTTCTTCGGTGGTCGGTTTTTGCGTCAACAGATGCTCCTTCAACAGATGAACCATCGCCTCGTCAAAGCGGTTGAGGTCTGCGAAGAAATAGTTGGGATTGTCCACCAGGCTCCATTGACGGCGGGCATATTTGTAACTCCATCCGTTGCCCTCGCGCGGGAAGTCAATCCACTCGGGATGACCGAACTCGTTGCCCATGAAGGTCAGGTAACCGCCGTTGATGGTAGAGGCGGTGATCAGACGGATCATCTTATGCAGCGCTATGCCGCGATCCACCATATAGGTCGAATGGCCGTGCTCGAAATGCCAGTACATGTCGGCATCCACGAGACGGAAGATGATGGTCTTGTCGCCTACGAGGGCTTGGTCGTGACTCTCCGCATACGAGATCGTCTTCTCGTCCTCGCGGCGGTTGGTCATCTCGTACAGGATATGTCCGGCTTTCCAGTCTTCGTCCTTCACCTCTTTGATATACTTGATCCAGAAATCCGGAATACCCATTGCCAGACGGTAGTCGAATCCTACGCCGCCGTCTTCGATAGCCGCAGCGAGACCCGGCATGCCCGACATCTCTTCGGCGATCGTGATTGCCTCGGGTTTCACTTCGTGAATCACCTTGTTGGCCAGCGTCAGATACATCAACGCGTCGCCGTCTTCGTTGCCGTTGAAGTAACTCGGATAGCCGTTGAAGTCCTCGCCCAGACCGTGACTGCGGTAGATCATCGAGGTCACGCCATCGAAGCGGAAACCGTCGAAGTCGTATTCATCCAACCAGAACTTGCAGTTCGACAGCAGGAAATGCAGCACTTCGTTCTTGCCGTAGTTGAAGCAGAGCGAGTCCCATGCCGGGTGTTCGCGGCGTCCGCCGTCATGGAAATACTGGTAACCTGTTCCATCGAAGTTACCGAGTCCTTCCAGTTCGTTCTTGACGGCATGGCTGTGTACCAGGTCCATGATTACATGGATGCCACGTCCGTGTGCATCGTCAATCAGTGCCTTCAATTCGTTCGGCGTGCCGAAACGGCTGCTGGCAGCAAAGAAATTTGATACATGGTATCCGAAACTTCCGTAATAGGGGTGTTCCTGAATGGCCATGATCTGGATGCAGTTATAACCTAATTTCGCGATACGCGGCAACACGTCACGGCGGAACTCTTCGTAACTGTTCACTTTCTCCTGCTCCGAACTCATGCCTATATGGCATTCGTAGATGTATAATCCGCCTTTCTCTCTGAATTTCTTGCCCTTGTTCTTCCACTGGAATTCGGGTTCGTCCCACACTTGTGCGGAAAAGATCTTCGTCTGCTCGTCCTGCACTACGCGGCGCACATAACTCGGGATGCGCTCACCGTAGCCGCCTTGCCATTCTACCAGCAGTTTGTACATCTGTCCGTGCTGCAGGGCGTTCTCCGGCAATTTGGCTTCCCATACACCGTTGCCGATGGGCTGGAGACGATAGTTCTCGTCCTTCTGCCAACCGTTCATGTCACCCTTGATATAAATGGCAGTCGCGTTCGGTGCCCATTCGCGAAGCACCCATCCTTCGGAGGTCTTGTGAAGGCCGAAATACAGATAACCGCTTGCCCAGTCCGCCAAGGACTGTCCGCCGGTCAATTCAGCCTCTTTGTTCTTCGCATAGTCAGCCCGAGCCTGCAATGCTCCTTCGTATGGCTGCAGGTATGGATCGCGCTCCACAATCTTCAGATGTTTCGGAGCTTGTATTTTCTTTGTTGCCATAGTATTAGAAAATTTTCAAAGGTCAGTTATTTACCCGTGCTTTAACAATTAACTTCCGGTATTCCTTGCCCGGAGCGATACCGGGTTGGTGTGCATCCGACGGGAAGAAGACGGCGAAATGACCTGCCGGCACGGTAAACTTCGCAGTCGCCTTGTCGCCGTAGAACTCTACGTCCTTGCCCTCATCATACTCCTGCGTAACATCCTGACAATCCACCTGTGCTTTCCAACCCATCTCCTCGTCATCGCCAAGCGGAATCTGGATGTCCAGGTAGTCTCTATGCGCTTCCATGCGGCATTTGGATTCCTCCTTGCCCTTGAAGTCCACAATGTTCACAAACAGGTCTTTGCCGTCTAGGAAAATCTTGCATGCAGGCAACTCTTCGAGATCATTCTCGTTGTAGAATTTCATGAATTCTTTCAAACCGGGTACACTGTCAAAGTACCAATCGGCGTTTTCTAATTTGTCGAGTATCATAGTATTTAAGCAATTTTGCGCGGCAAAATTACAGAAAAAATCTGACATACGCAAATAAAATCATGCAAAAATTTGCACATGTGCAATATTTGTAGTAATTTTGTCCCCGAAAATTTAACTACCATGCGTAAAACCATCATCTTTATGCTTTCTGTAGCATTAGTTGCTTGCACCGCCAAGCAGCCGAAAATGGAGGACGAATGCCTCTATAGTAGTTCCAAAACCCAATTCTCCTTCTGGTCAGATATTGCCGAGCAAATGGAGGTTCGTTTGTACGATACTTCGGATGCTGCGGAGTTTGAAACCATCGCATTAAAGAAGGGTGAGAAAGACTTCTGGAAGGCTACCGTGAGAGGGAATCAAGCCGGCAAGTTCTATACCGTCCGTTCCTTCCAAAACGGCGAATGGAGTCCGGAGTCTCCGGGTATCTTCGCGAAAGCAGTGAGTGTGAACGGACAGCGTGCAGCGATCATCGACTTCAAGCAGACCGACCCCGAAGGGTGGGTGGAAGATCAGAGACCCGCAATGCCCGATCCTACGGATATAGTGGTTTATGAGACCCATTTGCGTGACTTCACGATGTCGCCCAACTCCGGTGTCGAACATAAAGGCAAGTTTCTGGCCCTGACCGAAGAGGCGCCTCTTAACTACCTCAAGGACTTCGGCATTTCGCATATCCAACTCTTGCCGATTTTCGATTACGGTTCTATTGACGAGACGGCGTTGGATCAGAACCGTTATAACTGGGGTTACGACCCGGTCAACTACAACGTACCCGACGGAGGTTACTCGACCAATCCCTATGATCCGGCTTGCCGTATTCGCGAAGCGAAACAGATGATTCAGGCACTTCATAAAGCCGGTATCCGTGTCATCATGGATGTCGTTTATAACCATACCTACGATGCGAACGGATGTGCGCTCGGACGCGTGGTACCGAAGTATTTCTACCGTCTCAACGAGGATGGAACATACGCGAACGGTTCCGGTTGCGGTAATGAGACGGCATCCGATCACGAGATGATGCGTCAGTTTATGGTGGAGTCTGTCTGCTACTGGGCACGCGAGTACCATATTGACGGGTTCCGTTTTGACCTTATGGGCATCCATGACCAGGAGACGATGAACGCCATCCGCGCGGCGCTCGATAAGATTGATCCGACGATCGTTACATACGGGGAAGGGTGGGCAGCCATGAGTCCGGCATACCCGTACGACTCGCTGGCTATGAAGCAATGGACCTATAAAATGCCGCGCGTGGGAGCTTTTAGCGATGATATCCGCAACGCCCTCATCGGTTCTCCTTTTGACCACGAACCCGGTTTTGCTTCCGGCAACGCGGCCGGCCGGAACGATGTCATGCGCGGACTCGTTGCATGTATCGACTATACAGACCCGAATGGCCAACTTGCTCCAGTTCTAAACTGGTGGAGCGGAGAACCCATGCAACATGTGTCCTATATCACCTGCCACGACAACTACTGTCTGCGTGACCGGATTGAAGTGAGCACCAAAAATCAGAATGAAGAGGACTGCATCCGCATGAACAAACTGGCGCAGACTGCCGTACTCGTCTCGCAAGGAATGTCGTTCCTCTACGGCGGCGAAGAACTCTATCGCACCAAGCGCGGTGTTGACAACAGTTATCAGAGTTCCGACTCGATTAACATCATCCCATGGGAGAACAAGCGCAACTACCAAGACCTCTATACCTACTATCGCGAGATGATTGCCATCCGCCGTGCCCACAAAGGTTTCCGACTCGGCAGCGCGGATCTGGTGAAGGAGCACGTGGACTTCCTGCCAACCACCAGCGATCATCTGATTGCTTATCGCATCAAGGATATTGAAGGCATTGACAGCGCAAAGACACTCATCGTCTTGCTCAATGGCGGGGAGGAAGAAGTGAAAGCGGATATTCCGGAGGGAGCATATACCATCCTGGCCTTTGACGGCGAAGCGAAGTCAGACGGCAGTCTGGGCGACTACGCCGGTAGTCACATCTTTGTAATGCCGTATTCGGCAACAATTTTAATGGAATAACCCGTAATCCCTCAACCCTGCAGGGCTTGCAGGCGGTCTTGCATCTCGATCATCTCATCGCGTAAGCGGGCGGCCATCTCGAAATCGGTCGCCTTTGCTGCGGCGAGCATCTGTTTGCGTTTCTGGTCTATCGCTTTCTCCAACTTGGCGGCATTCATCTGCTGCCATTCGGCGGTCTTCCAGCTCTCGCGAATAGCCTCTTCTACGCGGCGTTTCTCCTCTTCGGGATCTTTGTACAGCGCGGCGAGCGCTGATGTGTTGATGTCTTTTTTGATAGCCGTCGGAGTGATGCCGTGCTCGGCGTTGTAACGCATCTGAATAGCGCGTCGACGGTTGGTCTCGTTGATGGTAGCCTGCATCGCCGGAGTGATCTTGTCGCCATATAGAATGGCCTTACCGTGTACGTGCCGCGCCGCACGGCCTACCGTCTGGGTCAGACTTCGTTGGTCGCGCAGGAAACCTGTCTTGTCGGCATCCAGAATCGCCACCAGACTCACTTCCGGAAGGTCCAGTCCTTCACGTAAGAGGTTGACACCCACTAACACATCGTACTCGCCGCGACGCAGGTCCTCCATGATCTTCACGCGCTCGATGGTGTCTATGTCCGAATGGATATAGGCGGACTTGATGCGGTATTTGCGCAGGTATTCGTCCAGCTCCTCCGCCATCCGCTTGGTGAGGGTTGTTACCAAGGTGCGTTCGCCGCGGTGGATACGTGTCTTGATTTCGTCCATCAGGTCATCCACCTGGTTCTCTGTCGGACGTACTTCGATCTCCGGATCCAGCAGCCCTGTCGGACGAATCAACTGGTCTATGACGATGCCTTCTGAGCGGTTCAGTTCGTACTCGTCCGGCGTTGCGGAGACATAAATGGTCTGACCCGTTTTCTGTTCGAACTCTTCGAATTTCAAAGGCCTGTTGTCGCGGGCGGCGGGCAGACGGAATCCGTATGTCACGAGGTTGTCTTTGCGCGCTTTGTCGCCCCCGTACATACCGCGTATCTGAGGAACGGTAACGTGGCTCTCATCGATGACAAGCAGCATGTCTTTCGGGAAATAATCAAGCAGACAATAAGGTGGCGTCCCTTCTTCGCGACCGTCGAAATAACGGCTGTAGTTCTCTACGCCCGTGCAGTAACCCAACTCGTCCAGCATCTCAAGGTCGTACTTCACACGCTCTTCGATACGCTTGGCATAGAGTTCTTCACCGATGGAGATGAAATAGTCGATTTGTTTGGCGAGATCTGTCTTGATCTGTTCTTTCGCGGCGGCGATGCGTTCGGCGCTCGTCAGGAAGATGGTTGCCGGACTCAGGTTGTATTGGTCAAATTCCTCCAACACCTGTCCGCTGATTGGATCCACGGTCAGAATGGCGTCTATCTCATTGCCAAAAAACTCAATCCGCACGATGTAGTCTGCGTACGCGAGGGCGATATCGATCGTATCGCCTTTCACGCGGAAACGTCCGCGCGCGAGTTCTATATCATTACGCACGTATTGCGCACCCACGAGCTGTTTTAATAAGGTATCCGTGGGGATCTCCTGTCCGCGGCGTAACTCAATGACGTTCGCCGTGAAGTCCTGCGGAGAGCCCAAACCGTAGATACAACTGACGGAACTGACGATGATGACGTCCTTCCGTCCGCTCAGCAGAGCGGCCACCGCACTCAGTCTCAACCGATCGATCTCTTCGTTGATACTCAGGTCCTTGTCGATATACGTGTCTGTCGCCGGGATATACGCCTCGGGCTGGTAGTAGTCGTAGTAACTCACGAAATACTCCACGGCGTTGTGCGGAAAGAATGCCTTCATCTCTGAATACAACTGCGCGGCAAGCGTCTTGTTGTGACTCATGATGAGGGTGGGGCGGTTCACCTCTTTGATCACGTTCGCCACGGTGAACGTCTTGCCGCTACCGGTCACACCAAGCAACACCTGCGCATCTGCGCCTGCGTTCAGACCGTCCACCAGCGCCTTAATCGCTTCCGGCTGGTCACCTGTCGGTTTATATGGACTCTCAAGTTGGAACATGCTTGCCTGCCTGCTACCTATTTACCACCTGTCTGCCACCTGTCTGCCACCTTTCTTCCACTGGGTCCCAAAGGGTGCTCAAAGGATGCTGAAAGGGTGCTCAATGGCTGCTGAACACAACCTGAGCACCCTCTTGCTTTTCTTTTCAGATGAGTCTTATTTAACTCGTCTTTCCTGGATGCGGGCTTTCTTACCCGTACGCTCGCGGAGGTAGTACAGTTTCGAACGACGTACTTTACCGTACTTGTTCACTGTAATGCTCTCAATGAAGGGGCTGTCCATCGGGAAGATACGCTCTACACCTACGTTGCCGCTCATCTTGCGAACTGTGAAGCGCTTCTTGTCGCCGCTACCGTGGATGCAAATTACATCACCGCGGAACTCCTGAACACGCTCTTTGTTACCTTCTTTGATACGGTAACCGATAGTTACCTGGTCTCCTGCCTTGAATGCAGGGAATTCTTTCTTCTCACCGGCAAATGCTTGCTCGGCTACTTTGATCAAATCCATTCTTTCAATCTTTTTATGGATCAGTACTTACACATCGGGCATTTACTACTATTCGGTCGCCAATTCTCTAATGCATTGCCGCCTAATTCAATCGCCAGAGGCACGACATGTCCTATTTCTCATTCGAAACGGGCTGCAAAAGTACTGCTTTTTTTTGAATTGACCAAAAAAATCGCTGTTTTTTTTACAAAAAAATGCAATTTGACAAAAAAAGAGGCCCGAAGACCTCTTTTCTTGTTGGCTATTCCTCTTACGACTTGACGTACGCGGTGTGCATCTTGACCAGGGAGTTGTAGAACTCATCGAAGTCAGAGGTACGGGTAGCGTTGTATGTCAAGGTGTCGTCCGGATCCAGACTCTGATACTGGAAGAGCGAGGGGTAGTCGCCGAACGCATAGATAATCTTCGCTAAGACGCTGTTGCTATGCGAGATAACCTCCAGGGTACTATACGAAGCCACGTTGCGGAAGTTCGCAATCTGGCTATACAGCAGCCGCTCTTGATCCAGGATCGGGAACTGGTCATAAGCCGTATCCCATACGCCGTGCATGTAGACAATGCTATCGCGCATCGCTACGCAGACACGGACCACGAGTTCGCGTAAGGTGTCGCCCGGATTGGTACTGTCGTTACCGTTGCTGTCGGTATCCATGAAGTAGCAGGAGAAGAATACTTTACCGTTACCGTTCTGGATATCTTTCTCGGAGATCTTCGCCTGACGGAGGGCCTCTTTCACGAAGTCACCCTTATCGATGATAGAGGTGTCGTTCGGACCCGCAAAGAGCGAGCAGAAGGCCTTGAACTCTTCTACCGAAGGACGGGTGTTATAGGCATCCATGGCTTGGTTGAAGAGGTCGATACGCTCGTCGTTGGCATCCGAGATCTTCTTACGCTCCGCAGCGGTCGAACTGAAGCGCGCGATGGTAGCGATGATCCAGACCACGATAGGCAGCAGGATCAAAATGATACCCATCCAGCCTCTCCAGCCTTTTGCCATACCGAGGTACTCCATGTCCGGTTGCGCGAGGATCTCTTCCTCGGAGATATTACGCGAGCGGAAATGTACTTTCTTAGCCTCGTCTTTATACATATAGCAAAGGCGCGTGCGCGTGGAGTCGGCAGCTGCCTCTTTCTCATAAGCGGCTTGCGCACGCTCGCGTGCCGCTGCCACTTCTTTCTTGGTCATCTTCTTGGTATTGACCTGCTCCATACGCTCTTGCACGGTCTCGACATGTGCGGGGAAACCGTCCACCCAATCGCAGGTACCCACGATGGCTACCAGGATTACCCATACGAACGCTGCTACGAGACATTTCCAGATGGAACGCCAGAGCGGTTTGAGATAACCCGGCTTGGGCTCGATATTCGGCTCGGGCGGATAGTAGAGGTTGCGGAAGAAGTCCTGACGCACTTCTTCATCCGCTAAACGGATGATGTTATCCGTCTCGCACTCATAGTCCGTCACACGCGGCATGTCGCAGAAGTTGCTATAACTGCCGATGGCTTGCTCCAAGAGGCGCGAACCGCCTTCGGACGGTTCCTCATTGCCTTTCAGTTTATCCAACAGGATCTGCGTCTTCTCGTCGGTGATGAGAACGTGCTGCTCGATCTCTTGCAGTTCGTCCTCTTCCTGCGCGGTGACGCGCGCCTGTTTCATCAGCTCGGCCGGAGATAGTTTGTCGGTATCGACGTTGATACCCATGCTCGACATACCTTGACGTAAGATCATCTGAAGGATCAGGAACTTACGCTTCGGCTGGATCTGCACGGCGGTGTTCAACCACTCTTCGATACGGTTCATCTCCGCCTTACTCAGGTTCATTACCGAGCGGTGGTGGAACATCGAGAGAGCAGCATAGTAGTACACATCCGGATTCGACGGCGTGAGTTGAACAGCCTTCATCATGTACTCGTCCGCTAACTCATAGTTCTTCAGACCCAGATAGGTCAGACCCATAGCGAACTGTGCATTCGAGTCTTTCGGACATGCCGCTACCTGCTCTTGGAACTCTGCGCGGTACTCAGCAGCCTCAGCCGCAGTGAACCGCAACGGGTTCACTGTAGCCGGCTGAATACTATGCTTGGTATGGCATTTACCGCACTCGGTAACACCCGGTGCCAAGATCTTTCCACAGACCTGACACTGATTGACGGTTAGTTGTGCCATTACTTCTGAACTTTATCTTTTACCTTATCTACAGCGCCTTTGGCAGCCTCGGTTACTTTGTCTACCACGCCGCTCTCTTTCACTTTGTCTACCGCTTTCTTCGTGATGGAGGAAGCAGCTGCGGTTACTTTCGACCAGTCGTGGTCGCGCTTAGCGGCAGCAATCGTTACGTAGGTCATAATGATGACGGAGGTGATACAGAAGATCAACAGACCGATGAACATCAGGATGAGCTTGAGGGCGATGATCGCGATATTTCCGGCATCGCTCTTGGTCTCAGTCGATCCGTCGGAATAAACGACCTCATAATCCGGCAGTAAGGACATTGCCAGGCCGCTACCCAAGAAGAAGCCTGCGATAGCGAAGCCGACTTTCTGCACGCCGCCCAACACCTTGTTCTCCGTGCGGTGACGCGTGATGTTATAACCGAACTGATGGCTCGAGTAGATATAAGCCGGAATCAACAAGATCACGTAAATGAGGAATATCCACATCCAGATAGCGTGTTTGTTCGCTGCTTTCAGCTCGCGAGCCTGCTCCTTCAACGCGAATTTCTGATAGTCCTTGAAGTTCATCTTGTTGATCTCTTCATACTGCTCGTGGTATTTCTTGAGCGACTTATCGTAGTTCTCGATGCTCTTCTGGTATGATTTACGACGATCTTTGGACGTACAAGTATCTAGACGTGCCTGATAGTCTGCTTTGCCTCTCTCGGCGTTCGTGATACGATACTTGGTGTTGATCAGACGGGCCTCTTTATTGGCATTCGCATTGGTCAACGGCAGCACGCGCCACTCGTCCGCGCACTTCTCGTAAGCGATGGTGGTGTCCTGTGCGGTCCAGTTCTCGATCTGCTTGCGCTCGTTCTCTACCTTTGCCAAATCATCCTTTGCATCGCTGCGCAGGTACATCATACCGAAGATGGAGAGCACACAACCTAAGATGAGCGACCATTGGAAGGTCCAGTGTTTCTTACGCGACCAGTCTACGATATCGCGCAACTCGCCCAGACGCTCTTTGAAGAAACTGTCGTTCGGATCTTTGGCTGCTTTCTCTGCCTTGTTGAGCAGGTCATCCATCTCATCGCATTCCGCTTCGGTGCAAGGATAGATATCATCGATGGTGACAGAGTCGCCGTTGCGGTCCTCCTCCGTGAGGTGGCTACTCGTACGCATGGCTGCGTCCAATAATTCATAAGCCTCTTCGTTGACTTGGTTATTGACTTTGGCTTCGTTCAGATCCTCCTCGGTGAAGGATACATAACCTTTCTCGTGCGTTTGTTGACGCTTGTTAATACGGTCTTTTAATGACATAGTAGTAAGTATTTGATTGTTTGTTATTGATTAATCAGTTTGTTCGCACGGCTGCGGAACGAGTCGGCTTTCGAAGCCAACTGACGCGGCGGAACGGATTCGGCATCGCGAATCAGGGCGTTCCATGCGCGTTGGGTCTCAGGCGTAGCGTGCTCAGCTGCCAGGTCTTTCAACTCGGCTACCAGGTCGCGTACATCCTCCGTGGCGTTCTCCAACTCCGTCTGCTGCGTGTTATATACCACGTCGTGACGACCCATTACCGCAGCGATGACGATCCACAGCACGGTGATAGCCAGGATGCCCACCAGGTAGATGCGGATAGACATCTCCGGCCAGGTATCCAGGATCTCCGGCAGGTCGAAATGGATGCACAGCAGCGTGCGGCCCGTTTGCGTGCCGCAGATGAAGAAGAAGATCATCCACGCGATAGACGCGATGATATAATACAGCGTGCCGACACCTAAGAACACACGGAAATAAATTGTTTGCTCATCTACCGAGCGTGACTGCAAACGACCCCAGCGAAGCCATACGAAGAACAGTACCTCGAGGGCGATCAACCACGTCATGTTAATCCAATACAAAGCCGTAGGCTCAGCGGGCTTCAAGAGGAAAAAGCCCAGCAACGTCACTCCTATTGCCAGGAGCGGTGTCAGAAAAGAATAAAACGGATTTTTCATACCGGTATTGTTTTTAGAATATTACATTGTAGGAGGAGCGGGCGGTGTCGGAGGCGTAGGAGGAGCCGGAGGACCGAACAAAGCCGCTATCTCCGGAACGGTCGAAGCGGCAGCCCAAGCAGCCATGCCGGCCTTCCATACCATCGTCTGCGGCGTTAACATACCCTGCGAAACCATCTGCTGCAGACCGTTCATGTCGTACGGACCGGCCTGCTGGTTATTGATAAAGAGATAGACCTGAATCGCCTGCGGCATGGGAGGAGGAGCCATCTGCGGCTGCGCCGTCATAGCACCCTGAGCCATCTGACCCATCATGCCTCCCATGGCGCCACCCATACCGAAGCCCATTCCGATACCCATTCCGGCGCCCATCATCTGGCCTGCACTGCCTTCGTTGCCGGCAGCCGTTTGCATAATATCGAACTGACGCTCTTGCTGGTAGTTGTAACCCTCGCGTTGACGCTTGCGAGCCAAAGCGCGGCTCTCGAGGTCCATCGCACCGGCATCGGTCTGAGCCGCTAAGATTTTCTGGTAGTTCGGGTCGCTCTCGATGGGGTTGATACCCTCTACATCGAATTTCGTCAACTCTACACCGTAGTCCTCGAGGTATGCATTCACCTCATTCTTCGCATAGTCTGCTACTTCGCCGAGGTAGTTATTGACCTCCGTGATGCTCACTTTGCGCTGGCTGAAGAACTTACTCAATGCTGGTGTCACGCGTTGCGAGATAGCCGAAGAGAACTCTTTGGCGAAATCATCCAGCCATATCTCATGTTCCGTACCGCCGTATTCGCGGATGAAGGCAATGGCATTGACGATGCGGAACTCATAACTACCATATGCGCCAACTTTGATCGTGATACCCTCATCACTCAGCGTGAAGTCGCGTACCGTCAGACCTACGCCCCAGCCGGCATCTTCGCCCGCAAAACGCTGACGCTTCGTGCTGACGGTGAACAAGGTGGTCTTGAATGCCGAATTGCCGCCGAAGGGGATGTTCATGATCTTCTCCAGGAACGGCACGTTGTTCGTTGTCAGCGTGTGGCTGCCCGGAAGGAAGAGGTCGGAATACATACCCTCCGACATGAAGACCATCTGTTGGCCCTCCTGCACGGTTACCTTCGCGCAGGTACTCAAGTTGTCATAAGGATAGCGCTGAAGCAGACATCCTTTCTCTAAGTTGACAAAGACATTGTCAATGAAGCCGGTACGTTCGGTACCCTGACCGTCAAACGTCTGTCCGTCTGTACGGGGCTTGTTAAAATTGAATAGTCCCATAATGGTATTGGTTTTTTAAGATTGATTGACTAAGAGACATCAAAAAGGAAGTACCATCTGCTGCGGAAATATTTTTCGCAAGCGATAACGAACGCTATATACGGACCCTGCATCCACGTGGAAAAGGCTCGCAATATCGCGAACCTCCATATTAATCAGGAAAGTCAGTATATATCTCAGATTAGTCGCTGTTAGAGGTTTAGTAGCCGCACGGCACAAAGCCTCCACATGCTCCAATTGAAGCAGACTAAGGCGCTCCAGTAATTCGGATTTCAGACTAGGAACAATCGAAGAAGACTGAATAAGTATTCGTAAGTGCTCAATCTGTGTCTCTATGTAAACTTGTTGAGTTTGCATGCGGCATTTCCAATTCGCCTGCAAAGGTACAACAATTTACACATATGACATATAGACAAATCTAGATTTTTTTAGAAAAGCCCCTTGAGAGTACTATTTTTTCGCTTGATGCGATAACGTACGGTATACACACTTGCAGGCGAAATGTTGAATATTTCTGCAATTTGTTCTGCCGTCAAGCCGGCGGCAAAACACATCAGGTAGCGCTTGTCCATCACGGACAAATCCGCTGCATCTACGATAGTGTTTTTGAATATCACGAGGTTGAGTTCACGTATTTTTCTAATGGCATCGGCTTTGTAGTTTGCTTTTGGCGGCAACTCGCTTAACTGCAACAGTAGACCCTCTCTCAGAGTCTCCAGCGGTTCCGTATTGCCGTACTCGCGGGCTTGAAGCAACTCGTTATGCATATTCTCCGCTTCCAACGCCTTGGCGTACAGCTCCTCTTCGATGCGTCTCTTGCGGTTCCACACCGCTATGAGAATGGTTAAGATACTGATAATAGCCAGCACGCTTATCGCGAAACTGTTCATCATCACTTGATTGATGCGTCTCTGACGTTCGATTGTTAGTTCCTTTTGCACAACTTCGTATTTGGTCTGCACGTCATCCAAAATGCGCTGACGCTCCAGACTATAGCGCTCGTTGTTGTTCTCCGTTAGTAGTTGCTGATAATGTAGCGCCTCGGCATACCTACCCTGTGATGTATACAACTCCACCAGGAATGCGTATGCTTCGCCACGCTCTGTGATGATTGAACCCGGAGAATCTTGAGCAATCGTGTCGATTAGCGCAAGAACTTGGAACATTTGAGTTTCCGCATGTGCATAATCTTTATCGTAGTAATATAACCACGCCCGCAAATCGTTGACACTTACCATTACCTCTTGATAATCGATGCGATGGGCAAGCCTTGAGGCACTGAGTTCTGCACGGTCGAGGTAATACACTATACTATCTCTCTCTGAAGGATCATATAGCAAATCATACACTAAAGCCTGGTTGTAGTAATTCCATTCCGGCATGATATTATAAGGTCTTAGATCCGGAATCTGCTCCATATAACGAATACTCTTCCCTCCGGCCTCTGTTGCCCGTTCGGCATTCTCCTGTAGTACCTCCCATGCAAAAAGAATCGAGTAATAGTTATACTGCGTTATGGCAGAGGAGTCGCGCTTTGCTAACTGCTCCAACTCATTTAGTAGGGCATGCATATGGAGTGTGTCTCCGATGGAATTATATGCAATGCATCGCTCGTAGAGACATAAAGATGCCCACGCCGGTTCATCCAACTGTAAATACATCTCATATGCTTGTTGTGCGTATTCCTGCGCCTCTTCTATCATGCCCAGTTTGCCTGCTGTATAAGCATAATTACGTAGATTATGAGCTTTCTCCTTGCTCGCCGGAGCGTTCTCCAAGGCATTGATCCTCAAGCGAATACTATCCACCGCATCTCTATTCACTCCGCGCGCGAAAACATCAACGGCAAATGTTGAGCACAATAGACCCACCAAACACAACACGAATCCTATGTGACGCCAAATCTTCATTTCGGCGGCAAAGGTACAAAAAAATTTGCATATGTCAAAAAAAAACAGTACTTTTGCAGTCGCAAAAGAGAAAAGATGTCAAATACCTTTGGCGATAAATGGAGTTTCACCTCTTTCGGTGAGTCGCATGGCGCGGCGATAGGCGGCGTGCTGGACGGCGTTCCGGCAGGTTTGCACATCGACTTCGCGCAGATACGAGAAGCGCTTGAACGCCGTGCAGGAAAGGCCTACCCCCAGTCCCTTCCTGAGGGGAAGGGTGTCTCGCCCAGAGCCTTACGGGAACCGGATGAGGTGGAGTGGCTAAGCGGCGTCATGGAGGGTGTCACTTTAGGTACTCCCATCGCCTTTATCATCCGCAACAAAGATGCAAGGCCGGAAGACTACGAATATCTCAAGCATACCTACCGCGTTGGTCATGCGGACAAAGTATATGAGCAGAAATACGGTATTCGCGACTACCGCGGGGGAGGCAGGGCCAGTGCCCGTGAGACGGCGGCGCGCGTGGTAGCCGGAGAAATAGCCAAACAGGAACTGGCCGCCAAAGGTATTGCTATTCACGCACAACTTATTCAGGTGGGCGCAGAGATCGACCCTGCGAAGTTTACTGATACCATCGCTTCTTACCAACGAGAGGGGGATTCCATCGGCGGCATCATTGAATGCCGTATCAATGGTTTACCGGTTGGAACAGGCGAACCCATCTTCGATAAACTGCAGGCACATCTTGCCTATGCTGTCATGAGTATCAATGCCTGCAAAGGTTTTGAATACGGCACGGGTTTTGGAGGTGTCACCCAACCCGGTTCTGCTATCAATCCTATTTCCGGCGGCATTAGCGGAGGTATAAGTGACGGCTCAGAGATCCTCTTCCGTTGTGTGTTCAAACCCACACCAAGTACACCGAAAGCCGGCGTGAAAGGACGCCATGATGCCTGCGTGGCGGTAAGGGCAGTACCTGTGGTCGAAGCCATGACAGCACTCGCTTTGGTACAATTTTTGTAGAAACAATATCGTAATCCCGTAATAACGATTAAAATTTTAATATATTATGGCACAGAAAAAATTAACTCGCTCCGCCAACAAAGTGTTGGCCGGTGTATTGGGAGGCATCGCTGAGTACTTCGAGGTAGATGCCACGTTGGTACGCATTTGCTACGCAGCGCTCGCAGTCTTGTCTGCCGGATTCCCCGGGATCCTCTTGTACATCATCATGTGGCTGATCATGCCGGAGAAAGGACCGGAAGATCCCAAAGACAAGTTCGAGGAAGCGGAAGTAGTCAAATAAGCAATTCTCCAACAACAAAAGAAGCGGCTCAAACGAGTCGCTTCTTTTTGTTTATTGGTAGCGATTATTTAACCACTACCGGCTCGTATTTAGGAACGAGGGATTTCATTACCGTCCATCCGATGAGGTAAGCAACGGCGCAGATACAGAAGATAATCATGTATCCTGCGGGCTTGCCGCTGAAACCGAAGAACTGGAATGCCTCGCCCATCTTGTCGGCATGGGTGAACAGCATACCCGAACCCTTGTTGATGAGGAACGAGCCGATACCACCTGCCATCGCACCGATACCGGTGATGGTGGCCACAGCCGATTTGGGGAACATATCACCCGTGGTGGAGAAGATGTTCGCGCTCCAACTCTGGTGGGCGGCTCCAACAATACCGATGATGATAGCTACAGCCCAAGGGCCATAGATACCGCCGAGCGGCTGTGCGAACAACGCGAAAATCGGGAAGAACGCAAAGATCAACATCGCGCGCATACGACCTGCGTACGGCTCCATGCCTTTCTTCTCCACGAAGATCTTCGGCAGGTAACCACCGAACAACGAAACGACTGTTACGATAGCATAAAGCGTGAAAATCAACGCAATACCTTGCGGATCGGAAGCCTTGATACCGAACTGATCTTGGAAATAAGCGGGTGCCCAGAACAGGAAGAACCACCAAACACCGTCGGTCATGAACTTACCAAACGCAAACGACCAGGTCTGTTTGTGCTTGAAAGCCTCACCAAATGACATCTGTTTCTCATCCTTTACCTCCTGCTTCGGAGCATCTTTCTCGTCCTGATGGATATATTCGAGCTCTGCCTCGTTTACATGCTTGGACTCCTCGGGTTTGTCATAGACAAAGATCCAGATACCGGCCCAGAGGAAGCCCAGCGCACCGATGATGATGAATGCCATTTCCCAACCGAGGCTCTTTGCCAGCAGAGGAATAGTAGCCGGAGCAGCCAGCGCACCCACCGATGCACCTGCGTTGAACAGAGCGGTCGCGAACGCACGGTCTTTCTTCGGGAAATACTCTGCGGTCACCTTGATAGCAGCAGGGAAGTTACCTGCTTCACCAAGACCCAAAATCAGACGGCAGAAGAGGAACAGATACACACTCACCATCGAGATCGTGCTCACAATCGTTCCCGTCGCTTCTAACAGCGCTGCTTTGCTCTCCAAGCCCACGATACTCTCGGTAACCCATCCGCATCCTGCGTGCATAACGGCACCTAACGACCAAACGATGATTGCCCAGAGGTAACCTTTCTTCGTGCCCATCCAGTCGATGAACTTACCGGCGAAGAGGCAGAAGATAGCGTACGCAATAGAGAACACACCGGTGATCGTTCCGTAGTCGGAGTCGGTCCAGTGGAACTCAGGCTGAATAAACTCTTTGAAGGTCAACGACAGAACCTGACGGTCCATGTAGTTAACCGTGGTGGCGAAGAAAAGCATCGCACACATGACCCAACGCCAGTTGGTCATAATATCTTTTTTACTCATAATTTTTTTCGTTATTACGTAATTACGTCATGACGTTATTACGAGTTATTTGCGGCAAGCCGCAATGATTTCAAAACACTCTTTGCACTTTGCGGTTACGTAAGCCCAGTCGCCGGCTTTTACCTTGTCGCTCGGGAAGAGCTTGCTTCCCATACCGACGCAGTAAACACCTGCTGCGAACCATTTCTCGAGGTTCTCTTTCTCCGGAGCTACACCACCGGTAACCATGATCTTCGACCACGGCATCGGAGCCATCAGACCTTTCACGAGGTTCGGACCAACTACATCGCCCGGGAACACTTTCGTGAAGTCGCAACCCACCTCCTGAGCTGCACCGATCTCGCTCGGTGTCAAGCAACCCGGACAGTAAGTCACGCAACGACGGTTGCAGACCACTGCGATATCCTTGTTGAACAACGGACCAACGACGAAGTTAGCGCCCAACTGCAAGTACAGCGCTGCTGTCGGAGCGTCAACCACGCTACCGATACCGAGTGCCAACTCCGGGCACTCTTTAGCAACCCACTTGCTCAGTTCGCCGAACACCTCGTGTGCGAAATCGCCACGGTTGGTGAACTCGAACGCACGCACACCGCCTTCGTAACAAGCCTTAATCACGTTTTTACAAACTTCTACGTCCTTGTGATAGAACACAGGAACCATCGGTGCAGCGGCAATCTTCGCCATCACCTGAAATTTATCAAACTTAGCCATTTTAATCTCTGTTTTTTTTCGTTATTACGGGATTACGTAATTACGTTATTACGAATTTTTTAACGCTGAACACGTCCATTCGCATTACCACCTGCGAGACTCAATACCTCATCCTCGCTGACGAGGTTGTAGTCGCCGTTGATGGTGTGCTTCAGAGCCGAAGCAGCTACTGCGAACTCAAGCGCTGCACCTTGGTTGTCCGGGTATTTGAGCATACCGTGGATCAGACCGCCGGAGAAGCTGTCACCACCACCCACGCGGTCGATGATCGGATTGATCTCGTAGCGCTTGCTCTGGTAGAACTCCTTGCCGTTGTAGATCATCGCCTTCCAGCCGTTGAACGTAGCGCTGAAGCTCTCGCGCAGCGTCGAAACAACATACTTGAAGCCGAACTCTTTCATCATCTGCTCGAAGATGCCCTTGTAGCCCTCAGCGTTGGTCTCGCCGCCTTCTACATCTGCATCCGGCTTGAAGCCGAGGCACAGCTCAGCATCTTCCTCGTTACCGATACAAACATCCACGTACTTCATCAACGGACGCATGATCGAGATAGCTTTCTCACTGGTCCACAGTTTCTTACGGAAGTTCAGATCAACCGATACGGTTACGCCATGACGCTTTGCAGCCTCGCAAGCGAGCTTCGTGATCTCAGCAGCCTTGTCCGAGATAGCCGGAGTGATTCCGCTCCAGTGGAACCATGCTGCACCTTCCATGATCTTGTCGAAGTCAAAGTCCTTCGGATCAGCCTCAGCGATAGCGCTGTGAGCACGGTCGTAAATGACTTTCGACGGACGCATCGAAGCACCTGTCTCGCAGTAATACAGACCCACGCGGTCACCGCCACGAACGATATAATCGTCCTTTACGCCGTAACGACGCAGTGAGTTAACGGCAATCTGACCGATCTCATGTTTCGGCAGTTTGGTTACCAAATAAGCCTCGTGGCCGTAGTTAGCGCACGAAATAGCTACGTTAGCCTCACCACCACCGGGGATGATACGGAAGTGATCAGATTGAATGAAACGGTCTTGTCCTTCCGGACTCAGGCGGAGCATAATCTCGCCCAACGTAATAATTTTAGCCATAAGTTAAAATGACATTTAATTGGTTAATATTGTTGTTAATTATTGTTTTGCTTTATTTTTGTTTGGTTTCTTTTATTTTCTTCTTTCGATTCCCCGATACTTCGGTTTCCCTTCCTTCCACTTTCTTACCACCTGTCTCCATCGGATGCTGATCGGGTGCTCATCGGATGCTCATCGGGTGCTCACTATGACGTCACCCTGACATCTACGGGAGAACACCCTGCTTTCTCTCCTCGCTCAACTCATGTTTGATATAATCGTACAGCCGTCCTTGAATCGGCTTGTTATATTTCCTTGCTTTCTTTAGTGCCTCCTCATATCGTGCCTGCCATTCCGCTTTGCGTTCCAGGTCATGCATGATTGCCTTTGTCTCTGCCATCAGTTCCGCAAAGGCCTTTGCCGTCGGGTGCTCCGCCTTTGCTTTCTTTGTCTTCTTGCTCAACTCAGGCTTCGCGCACACCGCCCCATATTCCCCATTTCCCGGAATCCGCCGTGCATAGTGCCTCTGATCCACATTCCCCTGCAAACTATCCACTATATTCACCCACTTCGCTTTCATTTTGTTTGCCGTATTTTTGTTTACTTCATATTTTGTTCAATATATTCTTTTTGCATTTTTTTGATGTAAGCGGATACTATTTTATCTGTATTGATAAGTTTGGACAATAAGGATTCAATAGTCTCGGTATTTTTTTGTATTCTATCACTACTTAATGGAATAATTTCTTTATTATCGAAATGAATTCTGCCTTTTTCATCCACTGACATTGGAGGAAGTACACCTATTCCATTTTTGTTCCGATAATTTCGGGGCATTAAATTTAATCTTCTATGTTTAACATTATTCCCTTCTTCGATAGTATTTAATTTATTGCACATTTGTTCATATTCTTTCAAGTCTTTAGAAGGAATACTTTGTTTCCGTATGAAGTTGCTCCTTTTTTTACCATCTTTCAATATTTGTGCATAATTGCCATCATTTATATCCGGAGCATTGCTAATCAAATAATAAAACTGCAATATATAATCAATGATACTATTATACCATATATTTGCGGAATATAGATGCATCATACGAGTTGAATATTGAGAATTACATAATTTTATATCATATGATTCTTTTATAGCCTCTCGTAAATAGTAACGGGCAATATTTATTGCATACACCAATTCATTCCATCGTTCTGCAATTAATAATAACTGTTTGTAATCCTTATTACTCTGTGTTTGTTGGTTCTTTGAATTAAATATATGACTAATTAAGATACTATTTGTATTTATAAGACGGAATTCGTGTAAACCCGCTACTAGTTTATTATATTCCAACAATGTGTTATTCTCTATATCTTCCATTAAAGTTCAAAGTTAGTAATAAATCACCCTCTTGCAATTTTCTTGATCTTCTTCGCTTAATTGTAATTGTTGTGGAAGTTTCAATTCAAGTTCTCCACATCCGTTAAATACTCCTTTGCCTATATTTTTAACACTTGTCGGTATGCATAAATTTTTCAAACTAATACAATTGAAAAAAGCACTATCCTCTATATCAGTTATAGAATCTGGAAGATTAATATATGCCATATTTTTGCAATAACGAAAAGCACTATAGCCAATTTTGCGAATTCCTTTCTCGATGATTACAGATTCTAATCTTTCGCATCCACAAAAAGCACCAGATTCAATGTTCTCTACACTTTTGGGAATAACAATTGATGTTAAACTATCGCATTCAAAGAAGGCATCTTCACCTATACTTTTAACGCCATCAGGTATTACAATGGTTGTTAAACTATGACATTCCCAAAATGTATCATTTACTATTAACGAAATGTTCTCTGATAAAACGCAAGTAGTTAAAGAGAAGCAAAACTCAAATGCGCCATATCCTAAAGACCGAACACTATTGGGTAGATTTATCGTTTTTAGTTTACTACAATTGCTAAATGCAAAATCTCCAATTTTTTCTACTTTTTCTGGAACAATAATTGATGATAAAGAAGAGCATCCTGCAAAAGCCACATTACCTATAATACAAACATCTGAAGGTATATTGATAGATAATAGATTTTTACAATCGCAGAATGCGTAATTACCTATTGTTTTAACTTTATCTGAAAGCACAATTGAAGATAAATTTTCACATCCACAAAAAGCATTGTCTTCAATGCAAAGGACTTCTTGGGGAATAGAAAAGGATGTCATTTGTCTTCCTATAGGGTAACGAACTATTGCTGTTTTTTCTTTGTTTAGCAAGATACCATCATCTGAATAATAGTTGTTACTTTCTGGAAATGTTTCAATATTTTTTAAACTTTTGCATTCATTAAAAGCATCTCTTGAAATTTCAACAATACTATTAGGTAGTATATAGTACTTTTTTCCATTGGGACATAGAATTAATTTTGATTTATTTTTGTTGTATAAGACCCCATCTATAGAACTGAAATATTTATTATCAGGAGAAACATTAATAGCCATTAAATTTATGCATTTTGCAAATGCCAAAGCACTAATATCGCTAACTCCACTCGGAATATCAATGGAAATTAAATTTATACAATCTTGAAATGCTCCCCATATTATTGTCGTTAAACTATTAGGTAACTGAACTCTATTTAGATTGACACACCCTCTAAAAGTAAAATTGTCAATAGTCATTATCCCTTCAGGAATGATAATAGATGTTAGATAGTTACACCTTTCAAATGCACCTTCCTTTATTCTTTCCACTGTTTCAGGTATACGATATTCTCCCTTAAACTTTTTAGGGAAATGCAATAGGGTCTTACCATCTTTGGAAAACTTTATTCTCGAAAGATAATCTACCTGTACATCTTTATGAATATGTGTATGTTGTTTGGGCCTCATATAGAGTTATATATTTTCCCTTTCATTCCCGTTAGTCCCTAACGCAAGTCAAACTATCGGGTGTCGTTTTTATAGTACCCTATTCTTTAAATTCGTCTTCATTTTGCTTCTTTAGTTTCACCAATTGTTTCCATTTTGGAAACTGTTGGAATTTTTCTTGGGTAGTGCAAAATTTGCACATGGCAAGAATTTGTTCTTTGTGGTGGACGCAAATTTTGCGCCGACCAGTTTTATAACGTGCAAAATCTACACGTTAATAATTCCCCGCCTACCTCTCGTCTTGAGAGGCAAGCGGGGTGTGTGAGAGGGATTAGAACTTGAAGTAGTTCTTTGCGTTGTTATAGCAGATGTCTTCGACCATCTGTTGAACGCGGGCTTTCTCGTAGCCGGTGTACGGGATCATGCCGTTCTCGATGTCGTTGCCGAGGACGTTACAGAGCGTACGACGGAAGTATTCGTGACGCGGGTAGCTCAGGAACGAACGGCTGTCGGTCAACATGCCGACCATGCGAGAGAGGAGACCGAGGTTACTCAAAGCCATCATCTGCTTCTCCATGCCGTCTTTCTGATCCAAGAACCACCAGCCGGAACCGAACTGAATCTTACCCGGAACGGAACCATCCTGGAAGTTACCGAGCATGGTAGCAATCACTTCGTTCGCACAGGGGTTGAGGTTATAAAGGATGGTCTTAGCCAAATGGCCTTCGCTATTCATCTCATCGAGGAAATGACTCATTGCCTTCGCCGTCGTGAACTCGCCGATGGAGTCGAAACCGGTGTCTGCGCCAAGTTGTGCGAACATTTTGCTGTTATTGTTACGGATAGCGCCGTAGTGGTACTGCTGGGTCCAACCCGAAGCGTAGTCCATCTCAGCCTGCGCGTGGAGATAAGCGTGCTTGTACTGACGAATCTCATAAGCGCTCAGCTCTTTGCCTGCAAGGGCTTTCTGGAAGATCGCGTTAATCTCTGCATCGGTATATGGCTCGTCGTAGAACTCCTCGATTCCGTGGTCAGAGAGGCGGCAACCCATTGACTCAAAGAAGTCATGACGTTTCTGGAGGGCATCTACCATGTCGGCGAAATTACGGATCTCGACGCCGGCAACCTTAGCCAGTTTCTCGATGTATGCTTTCCAAGTAGCAGCTTCGATGTTCATACCTGCGTCCGGACGCCAAGTCGGCAACATACGTACCTCTGCGGTCGGATCTTCTTTGACCATCTTGTGCCATTCGAGGCTGTCAGCCGGATCATCGGTCGTACAAACGAGTTCCACGTGGTAGTGCTTCATCAGTCCGCGCGGACAGAACTTCGGATCATTGGCAATCAGGTCGTTGCACTTGTCGTAAATAGCGCGTGCGGTCTCGGGGTTCAGACGCTCCTCGATACCGAAAGCGGTTTTGAGCTCCAGATGCGTCCAGTGGTACAGCGGATTTCTAAACGTATAAGGCACGGTCTCTGCCCATTTCTCGAATTTCTGCCAGTCTGTCGTGTCCTTACCGGTGCAGAAACGCTCATCTACACCGTTGGAACGCATTGCGCGCCATTTGTAATGGTCGCCCATGAGCCAGATCTGCGCAATCGACTCAAAACGCTTGTTCTCAGCCACCATTTGGGGAATTAAATGACAATGATAGTCAATGATCGGCATGTGCTCGGCATGCTCGTGATAGAGTTCCTGTGCGGTCTCTGTCTGCAGCAGGAAATCTTTGTCCATGAAAGCTTTCATAAGATAGAATTATAGTGTTAAATGATGTTGTTTCCTTGAGATTGATACGCACGAAGCACGCGCGCACAATATATCGGCTGCAAAATTACGTAAAAAATCGCAACTCTATGTGGAAAAATTGACGCATTTTTTGCACATATCAAAAAAATATATTACCTTTGCAGCCGATTCGGACAAAATGGACACTTTATCGAACATACGGCAACCAATATCGGCGCAGTGGAAGCACTACGAGCGGATGATGGAGGCATCGCTGCGAGCGGACAACAAGTTACAGCAGGAGGTGCTGTCTTATGTAGGTTCACGTCGCGGCAAACAGTTACGCCCGTTATTGGTGTTATTGGCTGCGCAGATATGTAATCCTGTGACGGAAAAAACAATCCGTTCGGCCGTTGCACTGGAACTGTTGCATACGGCAAGCCTTATTCATGATGACGTTGTGGACAGTTCAGACACCCGTCGCGGCGTAGCGGCGGTGCACACCAAGTGGTCCAACAAGGTGGCGATACTTATCGGCGATTACATGTTGGCGAAGGTGATAGGATTGGTGGCCGAAGTGCGTAATATTCGCATCTTAGAGATCGTGTCCCAGTTAGGCAAGAGTTTGTCAAGTGGAGAAATGGTGCAGTTGCATGTTGGACAGAGTATGTGGATTGATGAGGCGCGCTATTTGCAAGTAATCAACCAGAAGACGGCTCAGTTATTCCAAGCCTGCTCCGAGGCGGGCGCTGAGAGTGCCGGTTGTACGCCGCGTCAACGCGCCGCACTGCGCGAGTACGGACGGTTGTTGGGATTGTGTTTCCAGATAAAAGACGATATCTTCGATTACAGCGATCTGGAGGAAATAGGCAAACCGACGATGAGTGATTTGCGGGACGGAAAAGTTACGCTACCGCTGATAGAAGCATTGCGGAGAGCACCACAGAGTGAAGCGGAGCACATCCGTGAGTTAGGTGAGATGTTAGCGGCACACAGCGAGACCATAGAAATCGATAAAGCGCTGCAAGAGATCAAGGCGTTTGTGATGCGCTTCAAAGGGGATGAGTATGCCGTGCGCCAGATGTTAGCCTATAAAAAACAAGCCATGGAAGCTTTAGGTATCTTTCATGACTGTCCTGAGAAAACGAGTCTGCTGGCTTTACTGGACTACGCCATCAATAGAGTTCAGTAATTGTTCTCTTAATTCATCATCGCTGATGGTAGCGAGGACGTCTTTCATAAACGCGTTAACGAGGAGTTGACGCGCTTTTTGTTTGTCAATGCCTCGTTGTTGCATGTAGAAAAGCGCCGACTCATCCAATTGACCTGTCGAAGCACCGTGGGTGGCCTTGACATCATCAGCGTAGATCTCCAACTGCGGTTGCGTGCGCATTTCCGCGTCCTCGGAGAGGAGGAGATTGCGGTTGGTCTGATGGGCTTCGGTCTTCTGCGCGTCCTGTGCAATCTTCAGATCTCCGATAAAATGACCACGCGATAGATCCGCTAACACAAACTTAATCAACTGATTAGATGTGCCGCCTCCTACAGCGTGTGTGACGTGCGTCTCGGCAGTGACAGATTCATCGCCATGCAAGTTCTCCAAGCCATAAATCTCCGTCAGGCAGCCTTCTCCTAATTGGTTTACAGTAATAGAGAACGAGGCATTGATCACATGTATTTTCACATGCGAACCGGCTTCCTGATCGATTTGAAGATTTACTTCCTCGTTGATGAAAACACGCTCAAATATTTCGCCTTTAGATATTCTCATATCCATGCTCTTCGAGTTCGAGGGCTAAGGTTTTGTCGCCTGTTTTGACGATTTTGCCGTCTGCAAGGACATGCACAAAGTCAGGGACGATGTAGTCCAGCAGTCGTTGATAGTGGGTGATGACGATGGAGGCGTTCTGCGGAGTCTTGAGGCGGTTGACGCCTTCGGCTACGATGCGCAGCGCATCGATGTCAAGTCCGGAGTCTGTCTCGTCAAGGATGGAGAGACAAGGTTCGAGCATCGCCATCTGGAAAATCTCGTTTTTCTTCTTCTCTCCTCCGGAGAAACCTTCGTTAACCGAACGGTTATTGAGTTTGTCGGGGAGTTCCAAGAGTTTCTTTTTCTCTCGCATCAATGCGAGAAACTCTTTGGGCGAGATAGGTTCTTTCCCTTCGTACTCGCGTTTGGCATTGATGGCGGTACGCATGAAATTGGTCATGCTGACACCGGGAATCTCTACAGGATATTGAAAAGAAAGGAACACGCCTGCGCGTGCGCGCACTTCCGGTTCCATCGCCAGAAGGTCCTGTCCTTTGAGATAGACTTCGCCGGAAGTCACCTCGTACGCGGGATTGCCCGTAAGGACGGCAGAGAGCGTGGATTTACCAGCCCCGTTTGGCCCCATGATAGCGTGAACCTCACCTTCGTTGATGACGAGGTTGACGCCCTTGAGAATCTCCTTTCCGCCTATAGAGGCATGCAAATCTTTTATTTCTAATAATTTATTCATTCGTTGTAACGAGATAACGTAATTACGTGATTACGACTTTTATAGTTGGCTCATCACCACCTCTCCAACGGCTTGCAGAGTTGTCTTGGAGATGTTGTCCATATTGTCTTTGCGCGTGTGCCACCAAGAAGCGAAACCAGTAGCATTGCGTATGTCATAATGGATGATGTCCACGCAAGGAATACCGGCGATATAATTGACGTAATAGTGGTCGTCGGTAATAGGATAGGATTGCTGGTTGTTGAAATATGTGCCATATCCGAGTTTCTCCGCGGTGTTCCATATCTGCTGTTGGTAGTTGGCGGCGTATTGGGTGGAGTACAACTCCCGCGGGAAGGAAGCGTCCGGTGCTCCGACCATATCCAGCACTATGCCGTATTGATAGGCAGGCGCATTGATTTTGGCATAACTGGTAGCCCACAACTGCGAACCCAGACACCACGTGTCTTCCCGTTCTGCTCCCGTGTAGAAACGCGGTGTACCCATATCTTCGCAATCAAACAGGACGATGTCCACAGGTATGCGAAGGGTGGAGTCCGCTATGCGCTGACCGAGTTGCCGGCCTATCTCGAGCAGCACGCCTACTCCACTCGCGCCGTCGTTGGCGCCGGGTACATTATAATAGCGGTCATTATAGTTTTCTTCCTCATCGCACCATGGACGTGTGTCATAGTGGGCGCCCAGAAGAACACGGGGGCGATTCGCCGTCTGAGGTGTATTAAAATGTGCAATGATATTGTATATCTGCTGCATGTTGCCGCGGTAGTCCGGCATCTGTCCTCGTTGCAGTTCAACGATAGCGCCTTGCTCGCGGAAGGTCTGAATCAACCATACAGCGCAGTCATTATGCGCTTTGCTGTTCGGGACGCGCGGACCGAAAGCCATTTGGCGTTCGATATAGGCATACGCCGAGTCGGAGGAAAAAACGGGACGCGTAATAGCGGCTTGCTTTTTGCCGCAAGCCGCTAAGAGAAAACAAGTTATGTATAATAGGATTTTTTTCATCGGATATTGGTCTCACTAACGGAGGTGTGGTTTTGAATGGAGCGGATGGTCTGCGCTATAGACCCTGCCAAGGTCTCGATATGCAGTTTATGGCAACGTAGCGGATCAATAGGGAGCGAGTCGGTGCATACGAGTTCTTCGAGCGAAGATTCTTCAATGCGTTGGCACGCGGGACCGCTGAGCACACCGTGCGTCACTACGGCGCGTACACTCCTTGCACCGGCAGCCGTCATGACTTCCGCCGCTTTGCAGAGCGTACCTGCAGTATCGGCGATATCATCGAAGAGCACAACATCTTTACCGTACACGTCACCAAGCACACGTATCTCGGATACTTTGTTGAAATCCGGACGGTTCTTATAGCATATAACCATAGGTATTTCGCGATCGGTAAGCACGTGCAGTTTCTTCGCGAAGTTCGATGCGCGCTTGGAACCTCCGACATCCGGCGAAGCCACAATGAGTTTCTTTAGGTTCAATCCGGCTACGTATGGTGCCAGCACATTCGACCCGTAGATATGATCCACAGGAATGTCAAAGAATCCCTGAATCTGGTCCGCATGCAGATCTACTGTGATGACGCGGTCTGCGCCGGCAACCTGCAGCATGTTGGCCGCCAGTTTGGCACCAATGGATACACGTGGTTTATCTTTGCGGTCCTGCCGTGCCCAGCCGAAATACGGAATGACGGCATTCACTGTCGCGGCACTCGCGCGCTTGGCGGCATCAATCATCAGCAGTAACTCCATCAGGTTGTCGCTGCTCGGACAGGTAGGTTGAACCAAATATACTGACTGTCCGCGTACGGACTCTTCGAAATAAGCGCAGAACTCACCATCCGAGAAGCGGTCAATACGCAGGTTGCCTAACTGACACCCCAACTCTTCGCAGACGCGTTTTGCCAATGCCTCGCCTTTTGAACCGGCAAAGACCTTAAACTGGTTTGTCTCCTCCATTACTTATTTTTTTTCTTTTTAGTGTTAGCGACAGGAGTACTAATGCCCATTAGTTGTTCGAAGGCGGGTGACTCGCACGGTAGCAGTCCGTTCGAAAGACGACGGATATCATCGCGTACACGGCTGAGCCCTGCCTCCTGGTCACGATTCCAGACGAGGTTGCGCTGGCGCATACATTGCGCGATATACACCTCCAGTGCGTCGCGTTCCGGACTCGGAGACAACTGCGAAGCATAGGCAATCATATCTTGCACAATGCGTCCGTAGTTACGCATCTGAATGGGCGTGGTGTTTCTTTTTAGTTGTAATGTCATATTATTTCTTGCGAATGAGGTAAATCATCGTCGGGAAGTGGTCTCCGTAACCATTCTGCCATACGCCGCCCTTGTGGGTACGCAGCGGAGCTCCTTTGTCTTTTCCTTCCTGTACGGTAAGGAACGGTTTGTTGAATACTTGCGATTTCCAATATGCCCATCTACCGCTGTTCTTGTCTTCGTTCAGCAGTGGTTCGGAGATGATGATCTGGTCGAAGAGGTTCCAACCGCCGTTATAGAACAGCGTTCCGGTACCGTTGGAGAGGTGAATCCACATAGTGTTGTACCATCCTTGCGGCTCTACTTGTTTGGGTTTCTTCTTTGCCTGAATAACATCCTTGCAACTATGGTTGTCCGGGTCATCGTTGAGGTCACCCATGATGATGATTTTTGCTTTCGGCTCTTTGAGGTAGATCGAGTCGCAAATATGCATGGTGAGCATCGCTGCTGTGTCACGTCCCGGACGGGAGGAGAGCTCGCCGCCATAGCGGCTCGGCCAGTGGTTGGTGATCATATGGATCTTCTCGGGTTTGCCGTCGCCCATCAAGTAACCCGAAACGAGCAGTTGCAGACGGGTCTTGATAACACCGCCGTCCGAGTAATGTGCCTTTAACTCATATCCCTTTACATTCGAAGGTTTGAAGAGCAGGGTATCATACAGAAAACCTACATCCACACCACGGCGATCCGGACCCTCCAGTAAGATGGGTTTGAGACGACGGCCATACACGCTGTTGGTCTCCTTGCACAGGTCTTCCAAACAACCGATGTTCTCCACCTCGGCTACACCGATACATGCAGCGCCGCGCGGGTCGTAATCCGTACCGAGTTGCGCTACCGCATAACCCATCTTCTTGATTTTGTGCTCGTATTTGTAACTCGTCCACTTCATACCGCCGTCCGGCAAGTACTCATAATCGTTCTTACCCTCGTCATGAATAGTGTCGAAGAGGTTCTCGAGGTTGTAGAAGGCGATGCAACGAACGTACTGTTGCTCCGTCTCGGCGTTAGCGAATGTGCTAACTGTCAGCAGCAATGCTGCTACCCAAATCATTGTGTGTTTCATAATATGTGTGATTGATGTTTTCAAAAATCCGTGCAAATATACAACAAATTTCGCATATGTGCAATTATTTTAGATAATTTTTTGTAAAATAGTATAGAATACTATGTTTTTTAGAGCCTTTTGCTTGATTTGTTGCTTCCAATGGGTCGGTTTGTAGTCGTTTAACAACTCCGGTGTCACCAGACTTCGGTCCTTGAACGCATAGATCAGATTCAGCCGTGCAGCATATAATAGGTCTTGTGCCGCTTTGGGGGTATAACCGACCTTTCCCGGGAATTGTACGTCTAACCATTGCCACATGCGGCAACGCTCTTCTTTCAAGCGAAGAATAACTTCGGCGCGCTTGGGTTGAGACACCGATTCGTGGTCACGCCAAACGGCCGTTTGTTGCGGCAGATATGTCCATTTTGTCTGTTGATAGAAGACGCCGTACAACGGGTAATCAAGCCATAGAAAATGCTGTGCTGCAATAGCATTCAACAGCTCTTCGGACAATAACGACGTACGGAAAAGTACGGTGCAGTTGACCGGTCCGGAACCATCGACGCCGTAGGGGCCTGTTGCCGGTTCAAAACTCGTCTTGCCGGAACCGGATGAAGTCTGACCGTTCGTATGCACAAAGCCTACTTCCGGGTGCGCACGGAGATAGTCAATCTGAATTTGTATCTTATGTGTGTCTATCCAATAATCATCGCCATCCAGCATCGCTATATACGCGCATCCGTCAGCTAGGATGCGGCGGTACAGGTCAATCGTGTTATCGGTCAGTCCCATATTGTTTTTGCGCCGGATATACACGATGCGGTTGTCCAGCGATGCATAGTGTTTGCACACCGCTGCGGTGCCATCCGTTGAGGTATCATCACCGATATATACGCGCACCGGTTCGTCGCAGGTCTGCGCGAGCACGCTCTCTATCGCCTGCGCGATGAATGCTTCCTGATTATATGTCGCGATGCAAACAGCTATCATAAATCGTTTTGAGTTTTTTGCCGACGGCTGCGGCGGTGAATCGGGCTGTGTTCTGCTTTTTGCCGGCAACACAGTCTGTGCTCCATAAAATACTCTCGATGAACTCCGCGAAGCGGCCGGATTTGTTCTGCGCGATCTCATGCGGCACGATCAGGTCTGCCGTCTCTTCGGCGATACCTACCGGTGTGCTCACTATCGGCACCCCTGCTGCTGCGGCTTCTGCCAGCACTACGCCGTAGGTCTCGTATCGGCTGCTGAGCACCAACGCATCGGCTTTGCGCAACCACTCCGCCACTTCGCGGGGTGGCAATTCTCCGGTCCATACAAGCAATCCTTCGGGTAGATGCAGACTGTCCGAGAAAGCACGCACTTCGGCATAATCCACGCCTGTGCCGATCAATACCAACTGAAAATCCTGCTGTTGGACCGCCAACATCTTAACGGCTAGCAGCAGTCCGCGAATATTCTTCGCCCGCTCGTCAAAACAACTGATATGCAGGAGGGTCTTACGAGTATTCGGAGTATTCCGATTCTTCTGGAAGAAGAAATCATCCACTACATTGTCTATCAGTCCCCATTGCTTGGCATGGATACCGCATGCCTGCATAGCTTGTTGCAGAGGCATGCTGACGGTCAATAGCGCTTCGGCCTTTTCAGCTACGCGGGCATAGAACCGCCGCGTGAGAACCGGCATGCGGAGGAATTGTCCGCTCTGAGGCAGGTATCCGCTCCAGTGCTCCACTATGATGTACGGTATATTATACCGTCTTTTGATCCAAAGCGCCAACACCCCTTGTTTCTGAAGGACGTTCAGTTGCACCACGTCAGGCATCCATCCTTCGCGTTGCAGCGCTTTCCATTGACGCCATGTATCCCCTAAGGTCTGCGAATGAATAACGCGCACTTCCACACCCTGCGCGCGGACGGCCTCCACGTGCTTTTGGACAAAAAGACCCGCCATCGCGTCGCGCTCCGACGGGTACCAGGGTGTTAAAAAGAGGACCCTCATTACTTGTACTTCAGTTCCCTTAATTTCTGAAACCAGATAGCGAGCCGGAAAATAGGTTTATAGTAATGCTCCACCGAATAGTACGTCACGGGGATAGAGCCGAACTGCTTGTAGTGTTTCGCGATGCCGCGGTCCATCGAGCCTTCAAAATCGAAATGCACATGTTTCTCGCGGGCTAACTTCATAGCTTCGAGCACCAAGAGTGCTGACGCACCTGACTCGGCGAATGCACGGTCGTACGCAGGGATGAGGTAGTACAAGTAGTTCTTGTCCCACACCAGAAAAGCAGCTGCGTAGGCTTGTCCATCGGCATTGCTTATGCTCAGTATCTCGCATTGATTGAGACGCTTGGCCTTGCGCTCGAGTACCAGAAGGAACTCACGCGAATAACTGACCTTCCGCCCTCGTGCCTGCATCCATTGCTGGTGGAGTTGGAAGAACTGCTCCGCTTCGATCTTGTTATGCTCTACGCGCAAGGACAGAGCTTTCTGCAACTGGCGGCGTTTGTTCTTGCTGAACGATTCAATCACTTTGTCCATGTCGCTGAGGTCTTCCACGCGATAGGTGATCCGCTCGTGCGCTTTGAAACCCAAAGCGCGCATGGCATCGACACACAGACTGCCGGGCAGGTACTGCTGGTAGTAGTAGGCCAGCCCCATCTTGTCCAGCTGCTCTTTGATCTTACGGCATACTTCCGCGGTTCTCCAGCGATCTGCCGTCACCTCCGCCGTCACCCATATACCTCCTGTCTGCGACAGCTGCGGCATCACAATATATCTATACCACGCGCGCTTGCGCAGTAAGTAGGGCATGGCGCCGAGGATATTTCCTTTCTCGTCCTCAGCCAGCAGTACATCCCATTCTTTCCCTGCACAAACGGCATCCAGCCACCACGGGGTCATCGAGATCGGTATATACTCCTGCTCACCGGCCCATTCGATGTATCGTTCTTTGTTGGTCATCAGAAAATATTGTTAAAGAATCCGCCGCTCTGCTGTGTCTCTTGAGATTCCGAAGCCTCATCGTTCACATTCTCCGGCTCTTCGCTCAGTGGTTCTGCGGCATTCAGATTGTCATTTCGTCTGTATTGCTCGGGTTTGTAGAGGATCTGTACGTTCTCTGCAACGATCTCCGTCTTGCGACGAATCTGCCCGTCTTTCTCCCATGAACGTGTTTTGAGTTTGCCCTCTACATAGATTTTCATACTTTTTCGCAAGTTCTGCTGTGCCCATTCAGCAAGGTTGCGCCAGAGGACAATCGCGTGCCATTCCGTAACATCCGGCACTTGTGTTCCGTTTTGCATTACATACCCGCGCTCTGTAGTTGCGAGATTGAAAGTTGCAATAGCAACGCCGCGGTCTAAATAACGTACTTCGGGGTCATTTCCGACATTGCCGATAAGGATTACTTTGTTTACGCTTGACATACTTTTCTTTTTACTTGTTGGTTAAATGAAATGGGTTAAAAAACTTTTGCGACTGCAAAAGTACGAAAAAAAAAGTATATATGCAAATTTTTATAAAAAAATTAAGAAAATCGCGCAAATATTTGCATATGTGCAATTTTTGTTGTACCTTTGTAGCCGATTTTGGTAACTACGACCTAAAAAACACAAGATATGCAAGTTAAGAAATCTGAAAAAGCCAGTCTTGAGAACGACAAGATTATCTATGTATTGATGGGTCTTGTCTTTGTGCTCAGTCTTTGCTACGTAGCATTGGAATGGACCGAGCGTGAGGTGACGAAGTATGAAGTGACCGACACGGAGTTCCTCTTTGAGGAAGAAGTTGAGATTCAGCAAACGAGTCAAGAGACTCCTCCTCCCCCTCCCCCTCCTGCTGTACAGGAAGTGGAAGTGCTGAACGTCGTAGAGGATAACGTAGAGACCGAGACGATCGAGGTATCTACGGAGGAGAACGAGACCGAGGTGGTTATCGCTGCGCCGGTAGAAGCGCCGGTTGAGGAAGAGGAAGAAGAAGTTGTCTTCGTGGTCGTTGAGTCCATGCCGGAGTTCCCGGGTGGTCAACAAGCGTTGTTCAAGTATCTGAGCGAGAATGTGAAGTATCCTGTTATTGCGCAGGAGAACGGTATCCAAGGTCGTGTAATCTGCCAGTTCGTGGTAAACCGTGACGGCTCGATTGTAGATGTAGAGGTCGTTCGTTCCGGTGGTGATGCATCGCTCGACAAAGAGGCCGTTCGTGTCATCAAGTCGATGCCGAAATGGAAACCGGGTAAGCAGCGTGGTAAGGCTGTACGTGTGAAATACACGGTGCCGGTGAACTTCAAACTCCAATAAGTCGAGAGGCTCGACACCCGCTTAACCATGCGGATTTATGGAACTCGCTTATAGAGATATAGCGTATTGTAAGAATGTCGGCGCCAAGCGTGCCGACATTCTTCGTTCAGAGCTGGGCGTCCGCACAGCGATGGATTTGCTGCGCTATTATCCCTATAAGTATATCGACCGCAGTCGTTTCTACCGTATCGCGGAGATAGAGGACGAAGATACCTACGTACAGATTGTCGGAGAAGTGACTGAATGGCACGTGACGGGTATCGGCAAGGCGCAACGCCTGGTAGCGATGTTCAACGATGGTGTGCACCAATGCGAACTAGTATGGTTCCGCGGGGTGCAATACGTCAAGTTATCCAAAGGCGTCAAATACCTGCTCTTCGGCAAGCCCTCCCGTTTCAATCATACCTATAACTTCGTCCATCCGGACTTGACGCCTTGGGACAAGGTGACGCCGGAGATGACGCAGGGACTGGAGCCGTATTACAACACGACGGAGAAGATGAAGCGTATCAACCTGAACTCCAAGGCGATACGTACCATCATCTCGGACCTGTTGCCGGACTTGAAGGCGGGTGTACCGGATACGATAGGCGCGGACGTACTGCAGCATCATCATCTGATGTCGCTCACGGACGCGCTTCTCAATGTGCATTTCCCGCGTGACACACGGAGCATGCAGGCCGCGCGGGCGCGACTCAAGTTCGAGGAACTGTTCTTCGTGCAACTGCAGTTGCTTCGACAGATGAAGCGCAGGGAACAGAATCCGGGTTTTTCCATGCCGATGGTGGGCAGCCGCTTCCATGCTCTATATAAATCCCTTCCTTTTGAACTGACCAATGCGCAGAAACGGGTCATCCGAGAAATACACGAGGACCTGAAGTCGGGTCATCAAATGAACCGCCTGTTGCAGGGAGATGTAGGTTCGGGTAAGACGCTGGTGGCGCTGCTCTGTTGTCTCTTGGCGGTCGATAACGGCTACCAGACATGTATCATGGCGCCGACGGAGATATTAGCCAACCAGCATTACGAGACCCTCAAGAACTTTCTGGCACCGCTCGGCGATGCCGTTCATGTTGCCCTCCTCACCGGTAGCGTCTCGGCGAAGAACCGCGTGCCGATCCATAATGGACTAATGAACGGCACGATCCATATCCTCATCGGCACGCACGCCCTGATAGAAGATACGGTGCAATGGAAGAACCTCGGCCTCGTCATCATCGATGAGCAGCACCGTTTCGGCGTGGCTCAACGGGCGAAGTTATGGACCAAAAATGAGACACCTCCTCATATATTGGTGATGACGGCGACGCCTATCCCGCGTACACTCGCAATGACGATCTACGGCGACCTGCGCGTGTCGGTCATCGATGAGTTACCGCCGGGACGCAAGCCCGTTCAGACGATACATTACCCCCTGCAACGCCGCGCACAGGTATATTCCTTCGTACGTAAACAGATAGAAGAAGGGCGGCAGATATACGTGGTCTTCCCGCTTATCAAAGAGAATGAGAAACTGGACTTACAGGACTTGCAGAACGGCTTCAATGAACTGTGTGAGGCTTTTCCGGAATATAAGATCTCGATGGTGCACGGCCAGATGAAGGCAGCAGACAAAGACCTTCAGATGCAGCGCTTCATCTCCGGCGAGACACAGATCCTCGTGGCTACGACCGTGATTGAGGTGGGGGTGAACGTACCGAATGCGTCGGTGATGATTATCCAGAATGCCGAGCGATTCGGGTTGAGTCAGTTGCACCAGTTACGCGGACGCGTAGGCCGTGGAGCGGACCAGAGTTACTGCCTGTTGCTCACCCGTACCGAACTGACTAAGGAGACACGGCAGCGCATGGAGATCATGGTGGCTACCAACGACGGTTTCCGTGTAGCGGAGGCAGATCTGAAGTTACGTGGTGCCGGTGACCTGGAAGGAACGCAGCAGTCGGGTACACCTTTCAACTTGCAGATAGCGAACCTCGCCACGGATGGCCAGTTGGTGGAGTTAGCACGCCGTGCGGCGATGGAGATACTGGATGCCGATCCCTTGCTCGAAGACGAGCGCAACCGGATATATAAGCGCCAACTGGATTTCCTGCGCCAGGAAGTACACAACTGGGGAGAGATCAGTTAAAAAAAAGACCGCGTCTGCGGTCTTTTTAATTACATATCGTCGTGAGCGTGCAACGATTGCACATACTTAGCATGCGCCATCTTGATTCGCTTCAACTCACTCGGTTTGTCGAATTGTTGACGACGACGGAGCTCTTTAACGACACCCGTCTTATCGAATTTGCGTTTGAATTTCTTAATCGCGCGCTCGATGTTCTCACCTTCTTTAACAGGAACGATAATCATTGCATACACCTCCTTTTTCGTGAACTCTCCGGGCAGTTAGCCTGTTTTGAGTTATAGCGGATGTTTAAGTCTCCCGCCTGACCTTTATTATTTCTCTTTTTTGGGGTACCCAGGGCCGGGATCGAACCGGCACGGTTTCCCATTGGTGTTTGAGACCAACGCGTCTACCAATTCCGCCACCTGGGCTCGCGCGTTTAGCGCGACTCTCTCCCCCTTGCGGGGAAAAAAGCGTGCAAAAGTACTGCTTTTTTTTGAATTGACCAAAAAAAAACGCATTTTTTTTGCGTACATGCCTCTTTTTTTGTATTTTTGCAGGCAAATTTGATGAATATGGATGATTTTTTCAGCAGAAGTGAAGCCCTTTTAGGTGCCGAAACGATGGAATCCTTACGCACGAAGCGCGTCATCCTCTTCGGCGTAGGCGGAGTAGGATCGTATGCCGCGGAAGCACTAATCCGTACCGGACTGACTCATCTAACTATCGTGGATGGCGACACTGTCCAACCGTCGAATGTGAACCGGCAGTTACCCGCCACCCGCGAGACCATCGGTCGTCCGAAAGTAGAGGTGCTCCGTGAACGTTTGCTGACCATCAATCCAGAGGCGGAGATAGTGGCGCTTCAAAAGCGGTATGAGCCTACTCCGTCCCTCCCTAAAGGGAAGGAGTCATACGATTTTCAACTTTCCACTTTCGACTACATTATAGATGCGATTGATGATGTGCCGGCGAAGGCAGACCTTATATTATACGCGTCGCGCGTACGCGGGAGTAAAGTGTTTAGTAGTATGGGCGCGGCGCTTCGATTTGATCCCACAAAAGTAACGACGGGCGAGTTGATGAGTATTAAGGGTGATGCGTTGGCGAAGGCGGTAAGGGCACGAATGAAGAAAATCGGTCAGCACCCGAACAAAAAAATACGCTGCGTCTATTCCACAGAACAAGCGCAGCAATGTGAGACCCGAGGATCTTTGATGCAAGTGACGGCGGTGTTCGGGTGCACGTTAGCGAGTTTGGTGGTGGAAGATATAAGGAGGAGTGGTACCCCTAATTAGGGTAGCACCCAGCATAAAACCAGCTTAAGACCTGCTTAAGACCAGCATAAGAACCCTAGGTAAAGGCATGCAAAGATTGAAAATATGGCAAAATTATTTCTCACTAATCGCGTAGATTCTCTAACGGGCTCTCTCAAGAAAGACAGTCCGTATATTATTCAACGAGACAAGGATGGTGGCTTTTATACGCGCCGCATTGATCCATATCGGGG
>CADBVL010000003.1:0-42842 GCA_902798015.1 uncultured Bacteroidales bacterium | reverse complement strand
GGATTTTTTTTGATCAACTCCTATTGTTGGTAGACAGTAGATTGTATTTGACTGATTTTGAGGTGAGTGTCGACGAGTTGGCTGAGGCGCTTTCGGAGAAATACGCTTGCCCGTTTTTGCCGTCCCAGGTTAAGAAATGGACACAAAAAGAGCGGCTCAACGCCGCTCAATTCAGGGAATTCAACGCTTGGTTGAAGGAAAGAGGGTGGTAATTAGTGCACTTCTTGGCCGGTGACGGTGTACGTTTTGTTGCCGCAGAGGATGAGGACATGACCATCGCGAAAAATCTTTGTAGATATGTTTGCTCCTGTAGGATTTTGAATACCCGTCGGGGATTTTTGAGGTTGGACATTAAAATCTTTCCAACAAGGAGCCTCACGATATAAATCGACAGACTGGGCCGGAACTAACAATACGCAGGCGGGCTTGTTCATACCAGAGAAAGATTCCGATCTCGCAATTGGAGGCTCTACCGCGAGTACTCGTATTGTATCCATCGCCGGACAATCTTTGAAAGCCTGCATGTTGATTTCGGTTACTTTCTCCGGAATAGTAATTGTGTGCAAACTTGTGCAATTTTGGAATGTCAGTCTACGGATGATTTGAAGAGAATCGGGTAAAGTGACATGTTGTAAATTGATGCAATTTGCGAACGTATACGCCAGAAGAGTAATATTGGGAGGAAGGACGACAGAGTCCAAATTGGTACATCCGCTAAAAAGCGCATTCATAGAGACAACACTTTTCGGAATAGTTATTTGGCGTAACGATGTACAGTATCCGAACGCCCGACATAGTGTATCTATTCCTTCCGGCAACGTGACAGACGTGAGATTTCTGCAGTGATTGAAAGCATCCGATCCGATGGATTGAATATGATCCGGGATGACAACTGTGGCGAGATTTTCACTATTAGCAAAAGCGTATTCACCAATCGTTTTTACAACATATTTATCCCCCATATAGGACACCGTATCCGGAATAACTACTGATTCTAAGTCCGGATAGTTTCCCGCCATGCCTTGCTGGTCAATAGATGCTGTCACTTCAGCGGTGCGTGCATACTCGTCCAGTATATAATATAACTCGCCAATACGTGTCTTGCCAAGAGCAAAAAGCGTTTGGCAGCAAGCCATTAGAGAACATATAGTTAATGTACGTAACAACTGAGTCATATGAGCAGTAAGCGGTCGCGATACCCTCGCGGCGGGGTGTTATAATCAATTTTGCGGTGCAAAATTACAAAGAAAAAATGACATATGCAAATAAAAGTGAAAAAAATTGTCTCTAAGATGAGACAAAAATGAATAGAAATCGGCATGATATGCCGGGAGAATGGACGGAGAGAAGCGGCATGGCATGCCGTACAACGAACAATAAAGAACACGCCCGCGTGAGTGCGCGAGCGTGCTAATGAAGGAGCCTACCCCTAACCCCTCCCTCCAAGGAGGGGAATAGGAGAAGGGGAGATTCAATTTAGAGACCGAGACTTGCTTTGATAGCCGGTACGCGGGCGTCAGCTTCCGCCGAGCAGCGCTCGTAGTCAGCACCCGTAAACGGTTTGCCGGATTTAACAGGAATCTCGAAGTAGAACTTGATCTTCGGTTCGGTACCTGACGGACGAACGGATACCTTCAGACCGCCTTCGGTAAAGTACTGCAGTACATTCGAGGTGGCATTCAGCGGCATCTCGATCGGGCTCTCTACCCATTTGCCGTCCTTGAGTTCCTGTTGCTTAAGGAGCTTGAAGTCTTTGATCTTCACTACTTTCTCGCCTGCGATCTCCTTCGGAGCGTTAGCGCGGTAGTTAACCATCATCTGCTGGATCTCCTCAGCACCCGTCTTACCCGGACGAACAACATTGATGGTCGTCTCTTTCTGGAAGCCGTAGTCCTCGTAGATCTTGAGCAGGTAGTCATACAGGGTCATGCCGTTGTCTTTTGCGTACGCAGCGATCTCGCAGATGAGGCAGATAGCCGAAGGCGAACATTTGTCGCGTACTGCATCGTACGGCAGGAAGCCGAAACTCTCTTCACCACCACCGATATATTTGCGTTTGCCTTCCCACATACGGATACGGTTGGCAATCCATTTGAAGCCGGTATATTCGTCGGTCAGCGTAACACCCTGTGCATCCGCAATCTTGCGAATCAACTCAGAGGTCACGATGGTCTTGACGATATACATGTCAGGACGCATCTTGCCCAGACGCTTCATGTTGTTGATGATGTAGTAGTGGTACATGATGTTTGTCTGGTTACCGTTGATGATCACCCACTCGCCCTTGTCGTTACGGCAGACAATAGCGATACGGTCTGCATCCGGATCAGAAGCAATCACGAGGTCTGCGCCCAGTTTCGTACCGAGTTTCATACCGAGGGTCATGGCCTCTGCGTTCTCCGGGTTCGGGCTGACTACTGTCGGGAAGTTACCGTCAATCACCATCTGCTCGGGTACCACGTGAATGTTCTGGAATCCCCAGGAACGCAGGCACATCGGCACGATCTGACGACCGGCACCATGCATCGGGGTATAGACGATGTTGAGGTCTTTCTGACGAAGGATGGAGTCCTGGTCGATCATGACTTCTTTGACAGCCATCATGTAGTCGTAATCCATTTCACCGCCGATGATCTCGATGAGGTCTTTGTTTGCCTCCCATTTAACATCTGCGAGGGTCACTTTGTTTACCTCGTTGATGATACCCTGGTCATGCGGCTGGAGTACCTGCGAGCCATCCTCCCAGTACGCTTTGTAACCATTGTACTCTTTGGGGTTGTGGGAAGCTGTCACGTTCACACCACCTTGACATTTGAGATGGCGAATGGCGAAGGAAACCTCCGGCGTCGGACGCAGCGACTCGAAGAGATAGACCTTGATACCGTTGGCGGAGAAGATGTTCGCTACGGTCTCTGCGAAGAGGCGACCGTTGTTACGGCAGTCATGGCCTACGACGACAGCGACACGTCCGTCCTGTACGTTCTGGAAACCGCCTTCTTTCTGCACCTTGAGCATGTAGTTGGCGTAGCCTTGTGTTGCCATCGCAACGATGTACTTGTTCATGCGGTTGGTACCCGGACCCATGATACCGCGAAGACCGCCGGTACCGAATTCGAGGGTACGATAGAAAGCGTCGATGAGGTCGGTCTTGTCCTCTGCTTCCATCATCGCTTTTACTTGTGCGCGGGTTTCGGCATCAAAAGGTTCTTTGGTCCAAACCTCAGCCACTTCCATTACTTTTTTCAATTCTTCATTCATGGTAGTTAAAATTTTATATTGTTATTTGGTAAATGATTCGTTATTACGAAATTACGTTATTACGACTCTTTGACTTTATAGACAGACGGCAGGTTGCGTAGGAAGCCGTCAAAGTCGAGTCCATAACCGATGACGAACTCGTCCGTCAATTCATGTCCGATGTAGTCGGGTTTAGCGTCGTTGTACTCCAGTTTACCGGGTTTGAAGAGCATGGCAGCCACGCGTATGGTGGATGCGCCTCGGGCACGGAGGTGCGCCTTCAGTTGATGGATGGTCAGTCCGGTGTCCACTATATCTTCGATGATGACCACATCGCGGTTATCGACCACTTGCTGCAGGGGCACGATGAACTCGAGTTGTCCGGTAGTGGACATTCCCCAATAGGAACTGACGCGGATGAATGTCACCTCGCAGCGCACGCCTTTGAGTGCGCGCAGCAAATCGGCAGCAAAGACAAATGCGCCGTTGAGTACGACCACGAAGAGCGGTTCTTTATCCGCATAGTCGGCACTGATGCGTTCTGCTACTTGTGCAACATCTTTTGCAATTTGAGCCGGTTGCAGCCATTCTTCAAAATGATAGCCTTGTTCGTCAATCGTTTTCATAATGCTGGAATAAAAAGTCATTATATGGGTAGCGCTTCACGTGAATAGCTTTTATACGGTCGTATAGTAGCGCACGCAATGCGTCTATGTTCTCTTTGTTTTTCGCGGAGATGAAGATGCAGTCTTCTCCCAGCCGCGCCATCCACGTCTTTTGCAGCTCCGCCAGGGAATAGTTCTCCCGCTGCATCGGGGTGAGGTCGTCTTCCTCTTTGGGGATATACGAGAAGCTATCGATCTTATTGAACACCACTATCTCCGGTATCTCCTTGGAGGCTGTTATCTCCCTTATCGTCTGTTCCACCACCTCGTACTGCTCTTCGAAGTTCGGGTGGGAGATATCGACCACGTGTACCAGCAGGTCGGCTTCGCGCACTTCGTCCAGCGTCGATTTGAAGGACTCCACGAGGTGGTGCGGCAGTTTGCGGATGAAGCCGACGGTGTCGGACAGGAGGAACGGCAGGTTCTCTATCGTCACCTTGCGCACGGTGGTGTCAAGGGTGGCGAACAGTTTGTTCTCCGCGAACACCTCGGATTTGGAGAGCAGGTTCATCAGGGTGGACTTGCCTACGTTGGTGTATCCGACGAGCGCTACGCGTACCATCTTACCGCGGTGTTGCCGTTGGGTGGCCATCTGTTTGTCGATGGTCTTGAGTTGTTCGCGCAGCAAGGCAATACGTTGTCCGATGACTCGTTTGTCGGCCTCTATCTGGGTCTCACCCATACCGCGGTTGGTACCTCCTCCGCCTCGCTGCCTGTCGAGGTGCGACCACATACGCGTCAAGCGCGGCAGCATATACTGAAGGTGCGCCATCTCGACCTGCGTCTTGGCGTATGAGGTCTGCGCCCGCTGCAGGAAGATCTCAAGGATCAATATCGTGCGGTCTATCACACGTACGTTCGCCGGATGTTTCTCGCGATGGTTAATCGCTTTCTCGAGGTTACGTATTTGTCGCGGGCTCAACTCGTCATCGAAGATCACGACATCTATCGGCTCCCGACTCTCGTCTTTTGACCCTTCTCTCTCGACAATGAATTGCCTTATCTCCTCGAGTTTGCCTTCTCCGACATAGGTGGCGGTATTGGGTTGGTCGAGTCGTTGCGTGAAGCGCTTGACGGGCACAATGCCGTGGGTGTCTGCCAGAAACGCCAGTTCGTCCAGATATTCTTTGGTCCGGTCTTCGGGTTGGTTAGGCGTTATCAGTCCCACCAGCACCGCGTGCTCTATATAAGGCTTGATCTCTATCAAAACTCCACTTTCGGTGCTTTGTTAGCCCCTTCTTCAGCTTCGAAATACGGTTTCTTCTCAAATCCGAAGGCGCCGGCGATGATGTTGTTCGGGAAGCGGCGGATGCGGGTGTTGTAGTTACGAGCCGATTCGTTGAAGAGCTGGCGTGCGATGGTGATACGGTTCTCCGTTCCTTCGAGTTGTGTCTGCAGGTCGCGGAAGTTCTCGTTGGCCTTCAGGTCCGGGTAGTTCTCTGCAATCGCGAGCAGTTTGCCGATGGCTGTCCACAGTTCGCCTTGTGCAGCCTGGAAAGCAGCTAGTTGTTCCGGTGTAGCGGTAGCGGGGTCGATGGTGATCTGCGTAGCGCGTGCGCGGGCGTCAACCACACCTTGCAGCGTCTCGCTCTCATGTGCCGCATAACCCTTGACGGTAGCCACGAGGTTAGGAACCAGGTCGGCACGACGCTGATATTGGTTCTCTACTTGCGACCAAGCGGACTCTACTTCCTCTTCCGCTGCCACGAAACTGTTGTACACATTAGCGACCCAAAGGGCGATGATTGCCAGAATACCTAAAACGACAATCCAAGGTAATGCTCTTTTCATATAATTAAAAATTTAAAATATTCGTTCACTCGTTCATTCGTTCACTCGTTGCCCCAATTCCCTTCCCTTCAGAGAGGGGTCAGGGGTAGGCTTTCGTTCACTCACCATTTCCCTCCGGCTCCTCCGCCGAAGGTGGAACCTCCTCCCCAGGAGCCGCCTCCTCCGAAACCGCCCATTCCGCTGCGTCCGCCGCCGGAGACATAGACGGTCCGCTGGCGTCTCGGGATGACGAAGGTGACGTTGAAGGTGTTGCCGCAGTTACGGCAGCAGTAGGTGCGCAGTCCTTGTCCCGCGGATGCGTAGGTAGCGGCGATGAGGACTTGTTCACGCGTAGCGTGTGCACGGCGTTTGCCGCATTTTGGGCAGCGCTTGACGGATGTCCAATAGAGGATGAAGGCGATCAGGATGAAGAGGCCCGTGAAGACCCCGATGATGCCCATGAGTTCAGCGTCCGTCAGGTCGTCTTCGCCGTACTCGCCCCTGTTGGTAACAGAGCGGATGGATAGCAGTTCTTCAGGCGCTTCTCCGTCGGTGCATATCTCGTATATACGCAGTGCGCCGAGACAGAGTCCGTCGCCGTATTGTCCGGCGCGGAAGGCGGGGGTCATGTCGTCGCGGATGATCTTCGAGCACTGCGCGTCCGTGAGCACACCTTCGATACCCACGCCGGTCATGATGCGTATGTCATGGCTGTCGAGCACGAAGAGGATGAGCACGCCGGTGTTCTGCCCCTCGCGTCCCAGTCCCCAACGCTGGAATAGTTCGTACGCAAAATCGAAGGCTTCGCTCTCTCCGATGGACTCGAGCGCGACGATGCACAGCTCTACGCGCGTAGCGCTCTCGAGGCGCGCGGCGCAGTCGTTGAGCCAGGCTACGCTGGAGTCCGGGAGGATGGCGTCGGGGTTAGCTACATAGAACGCCTGTCCCTGCCTCTTAGGGTCCGGAACGGACGCAGGCGTATAGACGGCCGCTTGGAGCGACATCGCCAGGAACAGAGCTATGAAAACGAACCACTTGCGCATACGCGTACGAACTTTGCGCTGCAAAGTTACAACTTTTTTTTGATATATGCAAATAAAAAATAAAAAAAAGAGCCCAAGCGGGCTCTTCGGGTTCCCCGGAGGAATAGTAACTATTGCCATGGGGGAGAGCAATGCAAGCTTACTTACGGATGCCGAGCTCTTTGATGATAGCGCGGTAGCGCTCGATGTCTTTCGCCTTGAGGTAATCCAACATACGGCGGCGTTTACCGACGAGAGCGGTCAGCGCGCGCTCTGTACCGAAGTCCTTACGGTTTTCCTTGAGGTGCTCGGTGAGGTGGTTGATACGGAAGGTGAACAGAGCGATTTGGCTCTCAGCGGAGCCGGTGTTCTTGGCATCTTTGCCATACTTGGCAAAAAGTTCAGCTTTTTTCTCAGAAGTCAAATACATGACGTGCAATATTTTTTAGTTTTACCATGTCGGCAGAAGGAGCATCACGAGGATCGCAACTTCGCCGGATTACTTATGCTTTCCATTGAAAGCGGCTGCAAAAGTACTGCTTTTTCTCGACATACGCAAATTTTTCAGCATTTTTTTTGCGAGAGAGGTGTTTTTTATGTTTTTTCTTCTTATTCAGGCTGCGCGTTCGGCTGGTAAACTGTCTCTGTCTGGTGCGAATTGCTAAAACGCTCAAAATCATCACGATACAAAATAGATATCGGAGGCAAGTAAGAGGCGAGTCAGAGGCAAGTCAGAGGCGAGTCAGAGGCAATGCCTACTCAAATTCATTTTTCCTTTCATCTTTCCTCTCATCTTTCCCTTCTCGCACATTATTGCGCGAGCTCTTTCACTCTTTCACTTTAGCCATGCGACGCCAGCCAATGTAGAGCACTGCGAGGAGGGCGAAGAGGATGAAGGGTGTCTCTCCGACGGGTGAGTGGAGATCGTATTCACCGATGGCGTTGTCTCCGTCCCCTCCTTCGTCTTCGGTAGGACGTCCTTTGCGTGCTCTGTTGACCGTTGCGCTCGGCTGGTAACACAGTCCTCCTTCGCTATTGAGCGTCTGGAAATTCGACGTGCTGATAGTGGAGAAGGACGAGGTGGAGCCTACCCGGGCCGTAGTGGCCGGGAGGGCGTTCGTCGAAGCCGTATAAGCCGAGGTAGAGCGGAACTCCGTAGTCGGAGCGCTGTACGCAAAGGGCTGATAGTCAACGGCGAAGAGGCGCGTTGCTACCCATAAACAAACTATGATACCTATTATTTTCCTCATCTAATCACCATCCTTTCCGTCTTGTTGCCTCGTTGGATGATATAGACACCCGTAGGCAGTTGTACATTCGTGATCAGATCATTCTCGCCGAGCATCATCACGCGACGGCCAAGGAGGTCGTAGATGATGGTTCGTCCGTCATTAAGCGAAGCGTCACCATTAATCAATCCACCATTATTATCAATACCTGTAGCGATATTGGTATCCTCGGTAGCTTTCGGCGCGCGATGGGCGTTGATATAGTAGCGTATCTGGTCGTTCAGCGGTGTGCGTACAGCAATGCGCAAACCGTCGGAAATCATGATACTGTCTCCGTAGAGGGCATCGTGCAGGTAGAGCGGTTCGGACCATTCGCCGTTGAAGGAGAAGGCGAGGATGGTATAATCGCTGAAGTCGTATTTCTCGTTGAGCATAGAGAAGACGAGGGGCACGTTGCTCAGGGTATCGCGTATATCCATCATGAGCGCCTGGTTGTCGGCGATGGTGTACATAGAGAGCGGTGTAGAGAAAGCTCCGTAGTTGAAGTAGTTCAAACCGGAGGAGAGGCACAGAGCGTCTTCGCCTTTGAGGAAGCCCCGTTGTGCGTTTTCTTTCTCTCCGAGGACGAGGTATGCTTTCTTGACTCCGTCATCGGTCTCGTTCGAAGCGGTGATGAACAGTTGTCTCAAGTCTTCGTTTTCCGTCTCTTCTTGTCGAGCATAGCGTTTGGGTGCGCCGCCCTTGATGCTCGGGCTGCCGACGATGATACCTTCACCGGTGACGGCAACGAGTGCGCTGGGTTTGAGGACGATATTGAGTTCGTTCTGTGCGCTGTTGGCAATCAATCCCACGGCGCGTTGCGGACTAACGAAATATTGTCCGGGACCGGTGATGTTTCTTACGGTATAACTCGATCCGTTGATGAGTTGGTATGCGGTGAAATGGTGCGTACCGTCTTCGTGCTGCAGCACCGCGGCGTTGTCCTTACAGAGCGTATATACGTCGATAAGGGACATGGTGGGGTTACCGAAGAAGAAGATCTCAGATGCTATCTCGTTCGTGAGGGTGTAGGTGATGCCTTCACCTCCGGCAGTCAGCAGGGCCGTACTGTCGTAAGCGAGGTTATGTACGAGTGCGTTGAAGGCGGGACGCGGTGTGCCTCCATCCTGCATCGGGATGGCCTCGTTCGTGGCGATATACGTTGAGCCTTTCTTACCGAAACCGTAGTACGCTGCCTCCTGTTTAGGCAGTCGAACGACGATGTTGTTACCGTCCGCGTCGGACTCGTCATAGCTATTGATGACGCATGCCGCTCCCGGCACATAGGGCACATCGAGTGCGTTGGAGCGCACCCAATCGACGGTGTTCTTCGAGCGTTGCGTGGTGTAAGCCACGGGGTTACCTTCCTCGTCGGAGTTCTGGAAAGCTACGCGCACGGCGGAGTTATAGAATCCCTGGTAGAAGGCATAGGGCCATACGCGCGGGTTGCTCGAGCCTGAGAATCCCGAGCCGGCAGGGAAGGTGCCGGGCAGGAAGTCCTTGTCGGTAGAGAGGTCGGACGGGATATACAAGTCGCCCGAATAGATATGCTCGAGGGCAGGCGAGAACGTCTGCCAGTTGCCGGTAGTGAACTGGACATCGACAAACGCTTTCTTGTAATCGAGTTTCTCCTGACCCAAGATCTGAGCATTCGGCTTGAAGAGTATCTCCTTGCAGGTATTCTTCGCATAGCCGTAATGGAGCGTATCTTTTTGGAACTCAACCACTTCGGAAGCGATCGGCAGCAGTCCTTCCGCCACGCCGGGTATGATGACCTTGGTATCTCCCATGGGGACAGTTGCGATGAAGTCCGCGGGGGCGTTGTACATGACGGGTGTCCAGTTATGGTCGTCATTCCAGTAGTTGGCTTTGCCGGCGTGCTCAGGAGTCCAGCGCACGGTGTCCGGGGCGATGGCGAGGATGAACTGGGTATGTCCTGTAGCCCTCTCGGGATCGGCGGTGTAGGTGTCGGTGTTCAATGCCGCGAAGAAAGCGGTACGGAACTGGTACCAATAGCCGGCCTTGAGCGCGATGTTGTTGACCGCAGCGGGGGTCAACTGCATGGTATCGCCCTTGGCGTAATAGGTATATTCGCTTGGCTTCCGGCCGTCCATATCTTTGTACTGATGGTACTTGAAGGTCTGCATACCGGTCCATGCGGGGTCGTTCGAGCCGATGAGTTCGGTAGAGTCCTTACCGATGACCACGGTATGGGTAGGATCGCACCAGGACTCGGCGATACGGATCGTGAGTCGCTTGCCGTCCTCGCCGTTCGCTTCGCTCTTGGAGGCACGGATGACGGGCACGACGTAGGTGTCGCCCACGCGGCTGTCATAGCCGAAACGCAGTTTGGCATCCGGCAGTTGCGAGTGCAGTTGCAACCAGAGGGTGTCGTTACAAACGGACGCATTCATCGTGGTATCCGGCAGGCTGGAAGCGGAGCGGTTGACGTCGAAGAGTCCGGTAGCGGGTATAGGCAGCAGGTAGAACCAGCTGTCGGCTTTGTCACCCATGTATATGTCGCGGTAATCGAGTCCGAGTTCGAGGACGTGCAGGTCGCGGATGAGGTGGTTGAGACGGTTATAGATCTCGGTAGCGACCTGAGGAGTACGACCGGTGTAGGTGAACATCTCCGGCGTTACCAGGTTCCAATCGGTGATGTCGCGCATGACGTTGCGCTCATCATCGATACGGAAGGCCTCCATATCATCGATGAACTGGTCGCGAGTACAGCCGTATCGACGGAGGAAAGCGAGGTTGCCTGCCGCCGTGTTCGGACGAACAGAGTCGGCAGCGTGCAACAGGTCGAACTTACACCGCGGGTTAGTCGTCGGATAGATACCTACCAGGTCTTTGACCGTCAGTTTGATCGACGCACGGTAGGTCTCGTTAGCCGGCAGCAGGGTCTTGTCATCATCCGGGTCGGCTTCGATCTCTTCTCGGGAGTAGTTCGGCCATGCTTCGCCGTCCAGCAGCAGGCTGGTCGTCTGCTTCACCTTCAGAATACGGAAGGTAGCGCAGTTATCATCTGCGAACGTAGGCTTGTCATTCAGGTTGTCCATGATGGTAACACCCACGCGGAAGGTGTTGTTATCCGTCTGAGTGACCGGTAGGCGGCACACGATATAGAGCAGCCATGTGTCATCCACCTTGACGAAGGACTTGATATGCGCCGTCTTAATTTCTCCGAACTCAATGGTTCCCCAGTCATTATAATCGTGCGCAATGACCTCTTCGAAGGGACGGACATTGCCGGTCTCATCCAGGAACTGCGCTTTGCGCAGCGCGGCTGCTTCGCCGGTAATGCCTAACTTGGTCAAAGCCTGATCAATCAATGCGCCTCGTAAGGCGGATTGGCCGGCAGGAGCATCACTGGCGCTCGGGTCGTAGTCTGATTCCGGGATGAGGACATAGCCGTAGTCATAGCCTTTGAGCGACTTGAGGGAGGGCTGCTCCACGGACTCTTTCGCCGTGAAACCATCCTTCACGTATCCCGGGAAGACTTGCAGTTTCGGGACGGTGGTTTCATCCAACGCGATATAACCGCCCGCTCCATCGCTCTTACTTGCCAGCATCGGCACATAGCCACCGGCACCGCCGTTAGCGGTATCTTTCCACATCTGGAACTGGTAAGCAACCAGTTTGCCGGGTTGGTAGAGTTCCGGTGCGGCTTGATAGTTGATGCGGATTAAGGCAACGACACTATCCTCCCTGACGCAGTTGGCCTTGTTCTGGAAGACAGAGAACGCACGGTCTTTCTCGATGAAGCGCAAGCGGTCGATGAGGAGGTGGGCGTTCTGTTGCGAACCGCCACTGATCTCTGCGCGGCAGCGGAAATATTTATATTCCTCAATCCTCTCACGGGCAATAGGCAATGCCATTTGGTGCCAGTGATTTTCACTGGAGGATACGTATGGAATCTTACCGGACTTATAGCGGTAGATACGTGTCCAGTTTGTACCATCGTTACTACCCTCCATGTCGGCAGTGATCTCCGGCTCGTAGGAGTTGTCCACCGGGTTGCAGTAGTTACCTACGAGGTAGATCTGCTGACCGGAACAGGTCAACTGGTTGAAGTCGAAGTTCATGATGGTGGCGCGCTTGCCGGCGGCATTCACGCAAAGCATATAGCCATGCTCCGCGCCCGCCATACACTCGAAGACCTCACCCGGGTTCCCGGTCGTTGGACCGGAAGGAGCGATGAACTTGTTGATAAAGGCGTACTCTCCCTTACCCGGCATCTCGGTGCCGTCCACACGAAGGGTTTCCGGTATGACGGACAGCGGATAATGGTAACTCAGCTCCGTGAAGTCCCACGGGAAAGGCTGGTTGTAAGCCACTACGTCCGATGTGCCCGGCGCGGGCCAGTGCTCCATATCCAGGCTATAGATGATATCATAGTCGCGCTCGATCTCTTCTTCGGTGATGATGTCGCCGCCTAATTTTAACATCTCTGTGTCTGCACTACGCGTCTGACCTTGGAAATTCGCAATCTGGAAATGCTCCGTGCGGAGACGGTAGAGAATCGGTGCATTGACCGTGGTGTGCACACCTGCTTCGATATGCAATGCGCCATCGGCGGTCATGGAGTAGCCGGGGGCATCACTAATGCCTTCACCCTTTCCTTCTTCCCCCGCAGAATAATCCCAATGCGCTACTTGCGTCCATGTAGTGCCATTGGTGCTCTTCTCCCATCGCGGCGTCTCGAAGTGATCTGGAACGACAGGATCTATAATCTCATAGAAACACCATCCTTGGTTGATAGACTCGACAGCACGATCATCGCCTTCGTTCAGCAAATTGAGATCCGCTTCGTCATAGGACCAAGGATTCCATGACCATCTTCTATCCGAAGTCCAAGCTGTTAATATACCGGAATAATCCCATATAATGGAAGCAGACATAGCCATTTTTACCAAGGCAGGATCAATATTAGTAATTCTGCTGGAGGAAGTACTAGAATAGGCATCTATGTGTATATCTTTGTTATTCGCTTGCCATCCACTCTCTCCCCAGTCCACACCGGCTCCTATGCCAAAAGCTCCTTTGTGCGCATACAAATACTCCTCATTATACGGGTTTCGCAACGTGTAAACGCCATTTCCGGTCTTCTTTAACTCCAACTGATAAGAAGCGTAACTACCTCCCGCATTCAATATGTCATCCTCGATGTGGTGGCGCAAATCAGCCGTATCCGTTCGGCTATTGAGGATATCTTGCTTGTAAATTTTGTCATCTGATGCGTTACCTCCCAAGATATATCCTCCGTTACGTCTCGGATTGACCAGAAATACTTTTTTTGTAGAGTCGATATCCATGGCTAATACCTCGGACGCGGTGAGCAGTTTGGCTTGTCTTAACGTAGAACCTGCTTTATATTTCTTACCAACACGGGCGTAGGTAGCCGCCTTGTCGTAGTTAGAGCCGGGGTCGGCACCCATATTTGGATCTACTGTTCCGGTAGGATCCGGGCGGAAATAATAGATATACTGCAAATGCTCCTCGTCGATTTCCTCGGAGCCGCGGTACGCAATCGGACATTGGGGTTGAATGGAGAACGCGCGTCCTGCGGGCGCTACAATGGTGTAGTTCTCTAACCAATTAGCACCAGTTCCATCGCCGCGTACACCAGCCAATTGGTCTGCACGCGTCTTCGCCGGTTGGATATCGAAGATCTGACGATAACTCAGTGTCGGCTCGGTGAGCGAGGTCAAATCGACACCGACACCCGTAGTTCCGGTGGCCGTGATATTATAGTAATCGCTGACGTCGCAGGCGATCTTACCGCTCTTGGTACTGCTCTGCGGATAATTCACTGCAGGCACCGCTGTGCGTGTCCACTTGGTAAAGTGGTCTTGCGCAAATTGCGGATTGGAGGGGTGCTCTGTGTCCCGAATCACATCCCATCTACCACGCGAAGAAGCATCGGTAGTGTGGTTAATCGGCATAAATTCGGTGTTGCGCACATTCTTCGGAACAACAGAATAAGCCCATAAACTGTTATAGTTCGGGTCTTTGTCATGACCTGCGCCATCGTAATTAAACCAGCGGTAATATCCCCAGTGGTCACGGTGAAGCGGCAGGTTCAGCGGCTCTTCAGGGATGGCATAAATGATATTCTTTTTCTCATGCACCGCCTGCAGTCCTTTGGCGTCAAGCTCTCCGTTGTGATGGAAGGCATATAACTCCGCATTATCCGCACCTTTCCATTTCTGCGTGATCCATATCACACGCGAATCGGTCACATTGTCGCCTTTAGCACTGGAGTGCCAATAGCTGTAGGTATAGCGGATCTGCGCCGTGCGGTTGGATGTTGCATCCTCGTTATACGGTGCAATCTTAACGCGTATCTGGTTGCGTGCCGGTAGATAAGTAGCAACCACCCATTCACAGGGTGTACCATCGATATTCAGTGCCTCGACCCGCAGGGTGTCATAGAGGTCGATATGATCAATAGTCGGCGTCTCTGCGTCGGTCCAGATCGTATCACGATAGCAGGGTAAGCCCGCGATATTGACAGCGCCGGACTCTCCGATATATTTGTCCACCTCGTTTCCGCTCACGCTGCGTACAACATGTCCGCTTTCATAATCACCGGAGATAATGAAAGTATAGGCGGTATCGGCGGGATTGTCTCCCACTTTCGAATAATTGAATACCCAGTTGTTCGGCTCAGCAGCGGTGTGCATCGTGGTATAGGGATCCCGATGGAAGATCTGACGGGATACATTCACCGAGTCGCGGTACGCTTGTCCATGACACGTAAAACGCGTATAGAGCACATCGTTATGGTTGAGATAGTCTCCTTCCGTCGGCGCACCGCCGCCGGCAGGCTTGCGCAAGAAACGCGCCGTAGGACGATCTATCGGCGACTTTCCTATCGCATAAATCGTATCGTACCATACATTGTCGCGTAGCCGGAATCCGTTTTTGCGCGCCCAGACCATCGTCGTATCCACCCAGCCCCATACGGGATTCTCCGGATCGTCATAGCCCGTGATGGTGTAATATTGCATCTTGGAGTGACCGTCATATAAATCCAGATGTTCCTCGTCCGCTGGATTGGATTTCCATTCAAAATAACCGGAGAGGTTATAGGGGGGATTGATAAGCGTCGTTTGGTTCGTGATAGGTGTGGACTGGCGCGCGAAGATATCGGCGTGATTGTAGCGGCTGCGGAAACGGTCCACATCCTCGTAGTAAATAACCTGCGAGGTAATAGGCTGCATGACCGTGTCGTGCGTCACGTCATAGCCGAACGAGATAGTGGTCGGCGTCATGTGATAGATCAAGTCGCTGCCCGTATGTCTGTCCCAGACAGAGACACGTTGTGAAGCGGCAGGCTTGGCGCCATAGAGGTGGCCGAAGCCATAGACAGGGTCGTACGCCAGGTAGCGGTTTACCTCCACGCCCATCTCATCGGAGATGCAATAAAGGAAACCCTGGATATACTTGTTCCGCTCGCGTTCGTCCTTCTCCGTGTACCACTTGGTTGCGTTGGATTCTGCCAGCAACTGCAGTGGACTGTAACCCGCCGCACTCGGTCCTTTGGAGAGGAAACGCTCACGCTCAACACCATCGCGCTCCGCCAGCCATACGCTCTTGACGGTACGGGAGTAGTTCTTGTCCGGACGGATAGCGCCCGTCTCACTCCAGTTGCGTCCTACTACCCACATCGCCGCATAGCACGGTTGCTCATAGGCATAGACGGTGTCTTTGCCCAACTTAGCCTGGATAGTGTCCACGCCAAGGTAATAACGCTTGCCGTTATATACCGTAGAGAACGTCACATAGGAACCGGCAGGAACGACTGCGGCAGGATCATCTACGTATCCACCGCCTAAACCCTTCTCGCCCTCGTGTTTGATCTTGTGCCCGTCCGCATACGCGCGTAACGCAACACCCGCGAGGGTCGAAATAATGAACGCCAAACAGAGCCATGTTTTGATGGCTGACAAGGAATGCTGTATCTTCATTTGTACCTAAATTTTACGTATGTAAAGAAATCGGGCGCAAAGATAGCATTTTTTCTACGAAAATGCAAAAAAAATTTGCAAAATGCCAAATGCACTTTGCAAAATAAGCGAAATTTATGTTGTAAATCTCTTATATTATGTAATAATGTGGTATATTACCAGAGGATTTTTTATTTTTTCAATTGGAACGGGAAAGAGCCAATCAGGTTGCCGTCGCAGAAGAAATCGATGGTATAGAAGCCCTCTTCGACCTCGTCAATCGGCCAATAACAGGTGCCGTTATAGTTCTCTCCGCTATACTCGATTTGCTGCACGAGGGTGTAATGGATCTCCTGGTTCTCAAACGGGAAGAGGAGGTTGTTGTCTTCGCCGAGGAGTTCTCCGTCGGGTTCGGTGATTCGTGCGTAGAGGTTCTTCATTCCCGGCGCACAGGTGATATTCTTCGCGATGACGAAGTCGAATTGCAGTTTGCGGATCTGACCTGCCATACGCGTCTTCTTGTCGCGTTTATTGAGAGTGGTGAGTGTGCAGGAAGTCATCTCGAGCATGGCGGCACGAGTGACCGTTTCCGTCAGTTGAGTGTTGGCTTGCGTCAGTTCCTCGTTTCTGGAGCGCACCTGTTGGTTCTCTGCCTTAACTTGCTGATTTTCAACGGTCAGCCGCTGATTGGTGGCGTTAAGACTGTCTATCTGGCGCACGTAGTCTTTCATCACCGCGCGCACGGTAGCGAGTTCTTTCTTCAACTCGGCGATACGGCGGGCGTTGGAGGCTTTGGTCTGCCGGAGTTCTTCGAGCAGATCCTGCACGCGTTGTTGCTCGCGGCTGAGGAGATCCTGGAGGCTGTCGTTGCGGATATCCATGTTCTGGTATCCGTCAAACTGAATAGCGAGGTCTTCGTATTCCTCCTGCAGTTCCTCTTTCTCGATGGTCATTTGCTCCACGAGTTCGTTGAGTTCCGTATGTTGGTTCCAATAGAGATACGTTAATGCGCCGAGTGCGATGAGCAGGACGGCGAGGATGATCCAGAGGAGCTTGTTATTGTTCTTTTTTTCTTCTGTCATAATAATGGGATAACTTTTTCTAATTGATTGCTGCGGCTGCCTTTGAGCAGTATTCTATACCCGTTGAGGGGCTCTTTTTTCAGGGCTTCGCAGAGTGCGTCCACGTCATCGAAGACGGGATAAGGAGCGGTTGTCTCTTTGTACTCGGGTCCGACGAGCAGCACTTTGTCCGCCTTGCGTTCCAGGAGCATGTTGACGATGTTCTGGTGCTCAAGATGGCTGTATTCGCCGAGTTCGCGCATGGCACCGAGCACATAAGCCTTTGGCGTATGTGCGGTTGAGTGTTGAGTGTTGAGTGTTGAGTGATCAAAGGCCTCTATGGCCGCCTGCATGGACGTGGGATTGGCGTTATAGGCATCGACGACGACGGTGTTGCGCTCTGTCTGCATGAGTTGGGAGCGGTTGTTGGAGGGGATGTAGGCGCGGATGGCTGCGAGCGCCGTCTCATGGTCCACACCGAAGAACTCGCCTACGCACAGCGCTGCAGATACATTCTCTGCGTTGTAGCCTCCTACGAGGTGCGTGCCTTCCGGCATCGTGCCGGTATGATAGGAAACTAGGGATCCTAGGAATCCTAGGGAACCTAGGGCACTGGTATACATCTTCTTCAAGTAGGTATTATCTTCGTTTTGGAAGATCGTCCCGTGATGCGCGAGGAGGAAGTCATACAGTTCGGCTTTGGTGCGCATGACGCCTTCGAAAGACCCGAAACCCTGGAGGTGCGCCCGTCCGACATTGGTGATCAGACCATAGTTCGGTTCGGCTATCTCCACCAGTTCTTGGATATCCCCGGGATGCGAGGCGCCCATCTCCACGATCGCCATCTCATGCGCGCGCGTCATACTTAATAAGGTAAGAGGCACGCCGATTTGGTTGTTGAGGTTACCCTGCGTATAGTAGAGCTTGTACTTCGTGGACAGCACCGCCGCGCAGAGTTCCTTGGTGGTCGTCTTGCCGTTGGTGCCGGTGATACCGAGGATAGGCAGTCCTAACTCCCTCCGCCATGCTCGTGCGAGGTCCTGGAGATCTCTCAAGGCATTCTCTCCGGAGATGATATACTCCGCTCCGTCTTTTTGGGCTTGCTCGACGAAGTCATTGCCGTCGAAATGTTCACCCTTGAGCGCAACAAAGACAGAGCCGGAAGTGACCTTCCGGCTGTCTGTCGTGACATGTAAGGATTCCTTATTTCTTATTAGGAAGTTCCAGTCCATAACCTTTCCGTTTATCCTCTACCTTCAGGGCGAGACTCAGCAGGAAAGCGAGCACGCCGAAGGATGCGAATACAATCATCGGCACAAGGTATCCGTTGGTAGCGACGCGCAGCTTGCCGATGAGCAGCGGCACGAGGCACAGTCCTACGTTCTGCACCCAGAAGATAAGGCAGTACGCCGAACCCAGCACTTTCTCATCGATGATCTTCGGCACGGACGGCCACATCGATGCCGGCACGAGCGAGAAGCTGACGCCGAGGATGAGAATAGTGATCAGTGCCAAGGTCTTACTCGGATAAGCGGGCAGGACGAACGCGAAGACGCAGTGACAGGCGATCATGATGACCGCGCCGAGGAGCATCATAGACGCTCCCTTGCCCTTATAGTCGATGAACGCGCCGAGGAAGGGAGTCAATACCATCGCCAGTATAGGGAACCACTTGAAGAGACCTGCCGCTTCGGAGTTGCTGATATTCAGGGTCTCCTCCAGGAAGTTCGTCGCAAAACGCTGGAAGGGGAAGATTGCCGAGTAATAGAGCACGCACAGCAATGCGATGATCCAGAACATCTTCGAGCTAAATATCTGCTTGAGGTCCGACACATGGAACTCGTCCTCCGGGTCTTTCTCTTCGGTAGCCTCTCCGAGCGCAACGAGTTGCTGGTCGAACTTCGTATCCATGATGGTGAAGACGAAGAAGTTAAGCAGTCCGATCACGAGCAGCGCCGACGCGAAGAGCAGCGGAGCTACAACAGAGTTGGTGCCATCGACCGCAAAGCGCTCGCTGAGCATGGGTGCGAACCACATGGCGGCAAATACGCCGAGACGCGCAATCGCCATCTCCAGGCCCATCGCCAACGCCATCTCTTTGCCTTTGAACCACTTAGCCAGAATCTTACTTACCGTCGTACCTGCCATCTCGCATCCGCAACCGAAGATCATGAAACCGAACATCGCCAACTTGGCGCTACCCGGCATAGCGGGCCACCACGCATTCAGCCATTCTACGGTATTGGCCTCCGGCCAGGAGATACCCCAGAACTTAATCGCGGCACCGATGACCATCAGGCTGGCACTCAATAGGCCCGTGAAGCGTACACCCATCTTGTCGAGGATGATACCCGCGAGGATGAGAAAACCGAAGACATTGAGCAGGTATTCTCCGGCAGCGTACGTACCGAAGTCACCGCGGTCCCAGTTCAGACTCTCTTCCAGCAGCGAGGCCAGCGGAGAGAGGATATCGACGAACATATAGGCGAAGAACATCATCGATGCCACCAGCACCAATACCGCCCAACGCGCCACCGCACTATCGCGGAGAGTCTTTTGAATCTTTTCTACCATGAGTGTAGGAAAATTTAGATTTCTTCTTCAACCATTCTGCCTTTTTCTTCTCGTACTCGGCATAATGGGATTCCAAATAGCCGTCAGCCATTATTTAATTCCGAGTTCTTTCTTGACAGCGGGAGTCACATCCTTGGCGTCATTGCCGATATGTACCATCGCTGCGGAGTCGAAGATATAGGTGTATGCCTCGCGCTCGCCTACGGCCTTGATGGCTTTGGACATGCGCTCGTGAACCGGCGTGAGCAGTTCCTGCTGTTTCTTCTGGATGTCTTGCTCGGCAGTCTGATAGAACAACTGGATACGTTGCTGCATCTCCTGCAACTCCTGCTGGCGGATCTGCTTTACAGCGTCTGCCATGGTTGCTTCCTGAGCCTGATAATCCTGGTATTTCTTCTGAAACTCCTCGTTCATCGAAGCCAATTGATTCTCATACTGCGCCTGGATGGTATCCATTTGTAATTTGACTTTAGCTACTTCCGGCATCTGAGCGAACAACTCTTGCGTGTTAATGTGACCGAATTTCTGTGCGCTGACTGCCATCGGCAGGATCAGCATCATTGCGATAATAATCTTTTTCATTTCAAATTTATGATTTATGATTTATAATTTATTATTTCTTTATTTGGCACCAAGTTTCATAAGTACCTGGTCGGATATATCGAGTTTGGAGGACATGTATATCAATGCGGGATCCGCCGAACGGTCCTTGACGATGTCGATACGCTTCTCGCTCGCCAGGTCCTGGATGGCATTGTATATCTCGTCCTGTATGGGTTTGATCAGCGCTTCGCGCTTCTTGTACAGTTCTCCGTCCTGTCCGAAATACTTGCGCTTGAGTTCCAAGACCTCCTGCTCTTTCTTGACAATCTCTTCTTCGCGCTGCGCCCGCATGGTCTCCGAGAGGAAGATCTGCTCGGTTTGGTAGTTGGTTGCCATGACGCGGGCTTCCTGCTGCATTGCGTCGATCTCTTTCTGCCAGCGCTTGGAGAGCATCGTCAACTGTTCGTTCGCCTGCTCGTACTGAGCCAGGTTCTTCAGGATATACTGCATGTCGATATAGGCTATCGACTGGTCCTTTGCATAAACCGTGCCACAAATCAGCAGGGTTGCGAATAAAAGTATACTAATTTTTTTCATAATCACTAAACGCTAAACTCTAAACACTAAACTTTTACAGCTCCTGTCCGAGTACGAAGTGGAACTGACTGCCGCTATACTGCTTGCTGCCGTTGATATCGTCGAATCCCCAACCCCAGTCTATACCGAGCAGTCCGAACATCGGCAGGTAGATACGTACGCCGACACCGGCAGCGCGCTTGAGGTCGAAGGGGTTGTAGTCGGTGATGTCCGCGAAGCAGTTTCCTGCCTCGAGGAAGGCGAGCGCCCAAATCGTAGCGCTCTGTTCAAGCGAGATGGGGTATCGCAACTCCATGGTGAACTTGTTATACACGTATCCCATGTTTCGTCCCGTAGCAGGGTCGTACGGGGTGAGTGAACCGGCCGAGTAACCACGCATCGCCACGTAGTCGGTGGACAGCGTCGAATAGCTGGACATACCGTCACCACCCATGTAGTAGGTCTCGAACGGCGACTTGGCATACTGGTTGTAATGACCGAGGTAACCGAACTCGGCGCGCGCCATGAGGACTAACTTACTGTCCGGCGTGAGCGGCGTGAAGACCTTGCCTTTGAACGTCCATTTATGGTACTCAATGAGGTGGTATTTCTCCGAAGTGGTGAGGCGTGAGTAGTCCTGTTTGCCGAAGAGCGACCACGGCGGCGTCAGTTTGACTCCCAGAACGAACTGGCTACCACGGCGGGTGTAGATCGGGTTGTCAATAGACGAACGGCTGAGCTGCAGGTTCAACGCGAGGTTATGACTCGTTCCGTTGTCGATCAGCAGGTACGGCCAGTCTTTCATCCAGTAGAGCGTATAACTCAGTTCGCCGTAGAACATGAAGTAGTCGTCCGGCCAGCGCAGACGCTTACCGTAACCGAGTGCGAAATAGAACTGACGGATGAACTTGTCCTTATCTGCCTCGGCCTCGGCTAACTGCTGGTAGTAATTGCTGTTACCGGAGTAATAGTAATAGTTCGAATAGGTGTTATACAGACTCTGGTACGCTTTCTGGTAGCGTGCGGAGAAGCCCGTCTGGTTGTAGAATGCGAAGGACGCGCTGAGACTGTTCGGCCGCTTGCCGCCTAACCACGGCTCGAGGAACGAAATAGACAGCGAAGTGGAGTAGATACCGTTGGTACGCAGGTTGATGGAGAAAGTCTGTCCTTCTCCCTGCGGCACGATACGGTAGGATTTCTTGTTGAAGAGGTTCTGGATGGCGAAGTTGGTGAACTTCAATCCGATAGAACCCGTGATACCCGTTGCGCCCCAACCAAGCGAGAACTCGATCTGGTCGGAGGACTTGGTCTCTAATTTATAAGCGATGTCCACCGTTCCTTCTTCGGGGTTAGGCTGGATATCCGGCACGAGTTTCTCCTGGTCGAAGTGGCCCATTTGCGCCAACTCACGCAGCGAACGCATGATGTCCGACTGCGAGTAGAGTTGTCCCGGCTTGGTGTATAACTCACGGCGGACGACATGCTCATAGACACGCGTGTTACCGATGATCTTCACCTCGTTGATGGTCGCGGGCTTGCCTTCATAGATACGCATCTCGAAGTCGATGGAGTCGTTCTCCACGTTCACCTCCACGGGATCGACATTGAAGAACAGGTATCCGCGGTCGGTATATAACTTACTTACCGCGTCGTCATCCGACTGAAGACGTTCGTTGAGCGTCTTGAGGTTATATACATCACCCGGCTTGACACCTAACGTAGCGTCCAGGTATTCGTACGGATAGAGGGTGTTACCCACCCACTTGACGGAGCGGATAAAGTATTTATCGCCCTCGTGGATGGTCATATATACATCCACGCGCGTAGGATCTTCGGGGTTGGGCACGACGCTGTCGGAGACGATATAGGCGTCGCGATAACCGTACTCGTTGTATTTCTCGATGACGGCGACCTTGTCTTTCTCATATTCCTCGGTGACGAATTTCTTCGTACGGAAGAGATTGACGATGTCGTTGTCATTGGTTTTCTTCATCGCCTTGTTGATCTGTCGGTCCGTGAGGGCCTCGTTGCCGGTGATATAGATCTTGCCCACTTTGGTCTTCACTTTCTTATCCACGACGATAGCCACTTTGACGTATCCCGGGTGGTCCTGGTCGGGTTGCTGATGAACGACCACGTCGGCATTGTGGAAACCTTTCTCCGCAAGGTATTTCTTGATGACGGTCTTGGCGTGGTCTTCGACGTTCGGCGTCATCTGACTGCCTTGCCGGATACCTGCCTTTACTTCGATATCTTCGCGTTCGCTCTTCTTCAGTCCGTCGTAGCGCACTTCGCTCACGCGCGGGCGCTGCTCAAGGGAGATGATGAGCCATATCTTGTTGCCTTCAATCTTGCCGGCTTTGATCTGCACGTTGGAGAACAGACCCTGTTTCCAGAACCGTTTGACTGCTTTGGTAATCTGTGGTCCGGGCACTTCGATCTTGTCTCCTACCGCCAGGCCGGAGAAACCGATCAGCACGAAGTCTTCGTAGCTGTCCGCTCCCTCCACCTCAATACCGGCGATCTCATAGGTCTTGTTGCCGGTGAGGCTGTACTCGATCTCCTGGGCCGATAGCGGTGAAAGGTGAGAGGTGAAAGATGAAAGGACAAACACCCATAACACCCCGTTGATTCTATGTACGCTCCTTCTTCCTTTCATTTGTCATTTCTCATTTTTCACTTGTTCACCGGTCTTACCGAACCTTCTTTCTCTTTTCTGGTAATCGACAATGGCCTTATAGAACTCTTCTTCCGTAAACTCCGGCCACAGGCAGTCGGTGAAGTACAGTTCGCTGTATGCCAACTGCCAAAGGAGGAAATTGCTGATACGGTATTCGCCGCTGGTACGGATCAACAGGTCCGGGTCGGGTATCTGCGCCGTGGTCATGAGGGAGGATACCAGTTGCTCGGTGACATCCTCGGGGCGTATCTTTCCCTCCTGCGCAGCCTCAACAGCTTTGCGCATGGCTTCGATAATCTCCCAACGTGCCGAGTAACTGAGGGCCAGCACCATCGTCAAGCCGGTGTTATGGCTTGTCTGCTCGATACAAGCGAGGAATTTCTTTCTCGCGCCTTCCGGTAAACGGTCGATATCTCCGATAGTCTGCAGCCGTACGTTGTTGTTCATCAACGTCGGCGTCTCTTTGGCGATGGTATCCACGAGCAGCGTCATCAACGCATCCACTTCTTCTTTCGGCCTGTTCCAGTTCTCGGTGGAGAAGGTATAGAGCGTGAGGTATTCCACGCCTAACTTGGTAGCGGCGACGGTGATGTTATGCACTGTCTCCACACCCTGTTTGTGACCGAACATACGCGCCAATCCCTGTTTCTTTGCCCAGCGACCATTACCGTCCATGATGATGGCGATATGTCGCGGCAGGCGCGCTTGATCTATTTGTTCTCTATAATCCATTGTTACGTATTAATCGGTGTTACAAATACGGCACGGCTTCGGAGAATGAGCGAACTCGAAGACGAGGCCGATGGTAATCATACCCGTGAGGTCGCAGTTCATCCAGTTCCATCCGTTGATCTGGTACTTGTTGTCCATGCTCTCGCGGCCCTCCAGATTGTCTGCGATATATAAGTTGTGCTGCCAGGCTATGTTCAAGCCTACGCAGTCATGAAATTTCCATTTGAATCCGATACCCAGCGGTACGTAGGCAGCTACGCAGCCGAAGGTCGGACGGTTGTTGGCATCATTGCCGTAGATGCCTGCGCCGATACCTAAGAAGATATATGGCGTGTACGGACGGATACGTTTGTCGTATTTGTTGGCGGAACCGAAGCGGAAGAAGTTAAACTCCGCCATTACATCTACTCCAACCATCTGGTCGATCCACCAGGTGTCCAACCGTTGTCCGTCATAAGTGAAGTCATTTCCGGTGATGCGTTGGCCCGAAGCCTTGACTTGCAATGCCCAGCGCTTGGTGAACTTATACCGGAAATGAACGCCGTACGCTTCGCGCGGGTTCATGAAGATATGCGCCGCCGCGTCTCCCACGTAGTAACCGCAACCTCCCTGCAGGCCTATCTCACAGAGATACGGCTGCTCGTTCTGCGCCAGTAAAGGTGAAAGGTGAGAGGTGAAAGGTGAAAGGAACACCATCCACAACCCGATTATTCTATATATATACCTTTCAATTTTCATTTTTCATTCGTTCATTCGTTCATCCGTTCACTCGTTCACCCTTTACTATCAACAGCCGGAACGCGTCTGTCACTTTCTTGACGCCGATGACTTCGATGCCTGCATGTTGTTTCCGTGTGTCGAGTCGCTCGACTTGTTCTGCCGGCACGATGATACGTTTGAATCCTAATTTCCGTGCCTCCGAGATACGTTGCTCGATACGGTTGACGGAGCGTATCTCTCCCGCCAGTCCCACTTCGCCGCACAGGCAGGTGCCTGCATCCAAGGCGATGTCCATGTTACTGCTCAGCACGGCGGCCAGAACAGCCAGGTCGATAGCCGGATCCTGCACTTTCAGTCCTCCGGCGATATTGAGGAACACATCTTTCTGCAGCAGTTTGAATCCTAAGCGTTTCTCCAGCACGGCGAGCAGCATGTTGAGTCTTCTGCCGTCAAAGCCCGTGGACGATCGCTGCGGCGTACCGTAAGCAGCCGAAGAGACGAGAGCCTGTACTTCAATCAGGAATGGTCGTGCACCTTCTACCGTTGCGGCGATCGCAATGCCGGAGAGTCCTTCGCGCGACGTGGAGAGAAGCAGTTCCGAAGGATTAGTCACCTCGCGCAGCCCCTCCTGACGCATCTCGTAGATACCGATCTCGGACGTTGAACCGAAACGGTTCTTCTGCGCCCGCAGAATGCGGTACATGTATTGCTGGTCTCCCTCGAACTGCAGCACCGTGTCCACGATATGTTCCAGCACTTTGGGTCCTGCCAGCGAACCCTCTTTGTTGATATGTCCGATGATGATGAAGGGTATATTACGGGTCTTGGCGAACTCAAGGATGCGTGCCGCGCACTCGCGCACTTGGGTGATACTGCCTATTGTAGCTTCCACGTCTCCGGTGCCGATGGTCTGAATGGAGTCGATGACAACGATCTCGGGTTCCAGTTCTTTGACCTGGTCGAGGATCCGTTCCAGCGAGGTCTCCGAAGAGATAAAGAGGTTCTCTGCGTTGCCGGCGAGCCGCTCTGCGCGCAGTTTGAGTTGGCGCACGCTCTCTTCGCCCGAGGCGTAGAAGGTCTTCCGTTCGCCTTGCTGCATGAGAACCTGCAGAGCCAAGGTCGATTTACCTATACCCGGCTCGCCGCCTAACAACACCAGGCTGCCCGGAACGAGTCCTCCGCCTAACACGCGGTTGAACTCTCCGTTGTGCATGTCCAGACGCATCTCTTCGGATGCCTCCACGTCTTGCAGACGCTGTGCACGGCTCTCGCCAAGACTCCGAATGGTTTTGCCGGGTGTCGAGCCGCTCGACCTCTCAATCACCTCCTCTTCGTACGTTCCCCATTCGCCGCATACAGGACAACGACCAAGCAGTTGCGGAGCTTTCGCACCGCAGGATGAACATACATATTGAATCGTTGTCTTTGCCATCTTCAATCTTAAATATCGAATATCAAATTCTCTTCCGCCAGGAAGGTGTTCTCGAAGATCGGTTTGGCTTCATCGAGGAACAAACCATGGTCTTCGACGCGTGCGGAGTAATGTCCCAAAATCAGTTTGCCGGCGTGGGCTTTTTGGGCGATGGTAGCCGCCTGCGCCGCCGTCGAGTGCTTCACCTCCTTGCTCCGTGCACCCATCGACTCGAGGAAAGTGGACTCGTGGTACAAGGTGTCCACACCTTCGATGATCGGGAGGATCTTCTCGCTATACATCGTGTCTGCGCAATAAGCGAAACGTTTGCGCGTCACGCGCTCGAAAGAACCGTCTTCTTTCTGTATGCGATGGGTCTCCTTGAAGAGAAAACCGCAAGTCGGCACGCCGTGCTTCAACGGGATAGTCTCCACGGAGACGGTGCGGTCCTCGAAGATGACGGCATGTTTGCGAGGGTTGATGGGGTGGAAGATGATGTCGTAAAGGCGGTCGTTGGCGTGATATTCCAACAGCGGTGTCAGCAGTCGCTCCAAGTCCGGTTGGGCGTATATATGCATCGGCTGTGTACGCTTGAGCATGCCCAGCGTTGTCAACAGGCCGATCAGTCCGAAACAGTGGTCGCCATGCAGATGCGAGATGAAGATATTATACAGACGCGAGGTGTGCAACCCCAACTTCTGCATCGTCAGCAGCACCCCTTCTCCGCAATCCACGAGGAAGGACTTGTCGCACAACTCCACCCACTGCCCCGAAGGGGAAGTGGTCTTCGTCGGCTTGGCACTGCCGCAACCTAATATCGTCACCTTACCTGTACTCATATAAACTAGTTATCCTAGGGTTCCTAGGGCTGCTAGAACTTTGTCTCCTAACTGACTCTTTGTCTCGATGTGCTCGAGCACGGCTTTGACGAAGGAGTTCGACTCAAAACTACCGCGTACTTCTTCGAAGTCCGCTTGCGCTTGATCGCGGTCGCCGTCTACTCCGAAGCCCGTCTGACTGTTCATGTCAAATTCCTTGCGGGCATCGTTATAAACCATCTTGTCCAGTCCTACAACGGCCGCTTTCCAATCCTCGACGGTCTTGCGTATCTGTGCGAGGGTGACGTGCTCTACGTCGCATCCCCATACTTGCTCCAAGTGCTCGAGCGCCCAGGTCCATTCGTACGAATAGTAGTGCGCGTGCATCTCGACGAGTCGTGCCTGGATGGTGTCGAGGTTCAGTTTGCCTGCTTCGATGTCATCCAACAGACGTGTCACTTCGCTCTTCGGCGCTAACAGTCCTGCCAGATCGACCCAGTCGCCTGAACCCACCGGACTGTCCGGACGCAGGGCCTTGCGCACCTCGTCCATCGTGTGCCATTCGCTTTGCTCCAAGCGGCTGATGAGACTGTTGCCGAGGAATTTCTGGATGCCGATGGTATATAGTTCGCGACCGTGCTTGAGGGAAGAGTTGCGGATCTTGCAGTTGCGGTAACCGAATACCTCGGTGTTCTCTCCGCTCAGCGCCACCAACTCATCCAACACCTCGCGTCCGCGCCACATTTTCTGCACCGTGTAAGGACTCAGAAGATTGAAGTTAATCTGATCGAGTTTATGCGGGTCTTTGCGGTTGTCGCGTTTGGGCCATTTCTGCGCGTCTCGGATCGTACCTACGGTACGCAGGTTGGCGCCCGGAACAAGATAACTCTCCGAGTTGTTCTCTATCAGGTACGAGAACGGCAGTTCGGACGTGTCGGCATGGTGTGTATGACGACCCATCACCAGACTGAACGCGCCGATCTTCGACGGCCATAAGAGATAACTGTCACTCGTCGTCTTCGCACCGCGCTCGGCGATACCCTGGTGGATAGGACCGAGTTTGTACATGTGGTTCGACTGGTTGGAACCCGAACCCGCATTGAGGAACGAGAACATACCCGCGATGAGCAGGGTCGATTTATGATGGGTGACGGTGTACGGACCTGCGAAGATTGCGCAGGCCTCGCCGTGCATACCTTGGCAGTTAGAGAAGAACAGACTCTCGCCTGCTGAATAATGCTTGTCGAAGATACATCCCTGTCCTACGAAGCACTTGTCCACCAGCGTCGAGTCGCCGATCTCTACTCCGGAGGCGAGGATGAAATCCACACACTTCACGCCGCTGCCCAGACGTACCGGCGCGGACTCGTTGGAGTTGATCGTTCCGTTCTTCAGGCGGCTGACACCACTCAGTTCGGCGTAGTCGCCGATCTTCACGTTCTTGATACTTCCGCAGTTCAAGATACGCACGTGCTTGCCGATATAGCCGTGATCTGAAGCCTGTTGCTCCGCATAGGCGTCTATCAGACGCTCCAAAGCCGCAATCATCTCCGGACGATGGCGGTACAGCGTGAGGATATATGCCAGGCTGGCGCTTAACTCGTTGAAGATAGGAATCTCCCGTCCGCCGCCTTCGTTCATCACCGGAACGCGTACACCATTACCGAACGTACTCTTGCCGTCCACGAGGATGGCGTTCACGTTCTCGATACGGGTCTCGGCGCCGATGGTGTAGTTGGCAATGTAGTTGTGGACATTGTACAAGTGCGCGTCATCGCCCACCTCGCAGTTATGCAACATCGTGTTATAGATGCCGGTGTGCACTTTGATGCCTCCGGGTAACTCGATCTCCTTGCCGAAAACGCCCAGACGGTTGTGTCCGGAGAAGTTGGAATGGCGCACATAGCGCGCGTCAAAAGACTCGGCTACCTCGATCGCTTTCCAATCGGTAGCCTTGCAGCCCTGACTCTCCAGTTGCGCAATCTCCTGCGATGTTAATTTTCTAAAACCCATATGTCTGAAAATATCTCCCTTCCCTTGAGGGAAGGGTTGGGGTTAGGCTTCTAATTAATCGTTCAGCAACATCGGCATGAGCAACATGACGATATCTTCATTCGCCTCGTTCTCTACCGGCAGGATCAGACCTGCGCGAGCGGGGTCAGCGAGCTTGAGTTGTACCTCGGCGCTCTCGATCGAACTGAGCAGGTCGATCAGGAACGGTGCTTTGAAACCGATAGCCATCGGCGTGCCGTTGTAGTCGCAAGAGATAGTCTCTTCTGCACTCGTCGAGAAATCGATGTCCTGCGCAGAGATCTTGATGCTGTTCTCGCTCAATGCCAGACGCAGTTGTGCCGTGCCGTTGTTAGCGAAGACAGCCACGCGCTTGCAGGCATTGATGATCGTCTGACGATCAACCGTCACGATGTTGTTGTTACCCTGCGGGATGACAGCGTTATAGTTCGGGAAACGGCCCTCGATCTGACGGCAAACGATGATCGTGCTGCCGAACTCAAAACGGGCGTTCTTTGCGCCGAAGGTCACTTTGACGTCACTCTCCTCTTTTGCCAACAGGTTCTTCAACAGACCTGCCGGTTTCTTCGGAAGAATGAAGCTGGCAGCTACGCCTGCCTGAACACCTGCGTTCGTGTAGCGAACCAAGCGGTGTGCATCGGTAGCTACCATCGTCACTTTGTCGGCTGCGATATCGAAGAAGATACCGTTCATCACAGGACGCAAGTCATCGTCAGCCGTACAGAAGATGGTCTTCTCGATCGCGCTCTGAAGCACGTTTGCCGGCAAAGCCAGGGTCTGTGCATCGTTCTCTGCAGTCGGCATCTCAGGATACTCGTTGCCGTTAACGCCTACAAAAGAGTAGGTACCGTTCTGGCTGACCATGTTCACAGCGAAGTTATTCTCGTCAATGGTGAAAGCCAGCGGTTGCTCGCTGAACTCCTTCAGCGTCTCCAACAGCAACTTGGCTGCGGACGCCACTTTACCCGAACCTTCGGCGCCATCCACCTCGATGCTCGTGCGGATAGTCGTCTCGCCGTCCGATGCGGTCAAACGTAACTCATTGCCCACGAGGTCGAACAGTACGTCGTCCAAGATCGGCAGCGCATTCTTACTGTTAATCACGCGGCTTACAGCCTGCAGTTGAGAAAAGAGTTTAGAACTCGAAACATTGAATTTCATATACGTATATTTTTTTAATTATTTTGTTCGGTTTGTTTTGTTGTTTCTCCGGTTTTGCTTTGTTCGTTGTGCCGATTAATAATCGGCGCTTTTACCCTCACGCGCGCAGCGCATTTCGTGCATGCGCACCCTCTGCACGCGCATTTTAGCGTGCAAAAGTACAACTTTTTTTTGAATTGTGCAAATTTTATGCCATATTTTTACAAAAATACGCACTTTTGAACGAATAATTTTGCAAATATAAGAAAAAAGTTGTACCTTTGTATCCGCTTTTAAAAATAATCCTTTCTGAGCTCTTATATATCCAAAACACGCCAACGACACGCAAACGACACGCAAACGGATCAGGGGCAAATGAAGGGCGAATCAGAGGCAATGCCTATCTAAACAACAATCAATATGGCAAGAGTAAAGCTAAATAAAAAGTATGAAAAATACACCGGCACACCGCCGCCTAATGGAAGCCGTTTTTATCTTACCAACCGGTACGGGGAGACAGTGATGTCCCACTATCCTATGCACAAGGACCCATCAACCATAACCGACAAGCAGGTAGCGTCTTGCAACCTGCACACACAGGCTGTCCGGTTAGCTGACGCCGATCTTCGTGATCCCGTTAAGCACGACGAGTGGCTCCAAAAATGGCATACCTCACTCTCTGACAGCCGTGCCAAACACTACAAAACCCTCCGCGGCTTCGTCATCGCCGCCTACCGTCAACAATTGTAATACAACAAGCGGCGACATTTCTGCCGCCGCCTGTCTCCGTCTATTAATAGGGCGATTCTATCGCCCGCTTCTTATTTCACCTCTTTGTCTGTAATAATATTTGGTTTTCGACTGCTAAATTACAAAATGTTGGGAACAATTTAACTGGTCTTGTGGTTGTAATATTTATCCCTTATCGTAGGGCTATCATAGCCTAAAATTTTAATGCAAATTTCTTTGATCGGCTCAATGCTGTTCTTAATGCAAATATCTAAAAATAGACTTTCAATCTTTGTTTCACCCGGTACAAAGTTCTGAATATATTCGGATTTGATGGCCATGCCTAATTTCAGGTTCATCTTTTGAAGAATCATCCGGCACTCTTTCTTTGTCAAGTTCGGGTTCACCAGTTGTTTCATCAATTCCTTGACGGACTGTTTCTTCATACGCTTGTATAGGCATATAATTATACTGGCAATCAGGCTAGCAACAATACCAATTACCAATTCTGTTACCATAGTATTCTTTTTTTAGTTTAGTTATAAAGAAATTAACTCAAGAGAGATATTTTGATCCTTACCGTCTTTGTATATCTCCATTCGGGGCCTATATGAGTTGTTTTCTTCTTTCAATAGATACAAAGAAGAGTTGTTTGATATAGCAATCTGCGTGTCATTTAAACGACGATAATTATAAAATGTAGTATTGACACCTGTTTCTAGTATTGTTTCTGTTTTATCGGTCATCTTGTAATTATAGTATAAACTAACCGTACTATCTTTGTCAATAGGGATGGGTCGTATTACAAGCTCATTCTGATCAAACAAATAAGCATACAAATAAGCATTCTTCTCTATAATTTTAAGTTTGTAACCATTAACTTGCTGCTCGGTAAAATGGAATTTTTTGAATGTATAAACTCCTGTTTGAGTTATCTCTTTGAGTGTATCAACATTCTGCCAAGAACAAGTGGTAGTATTGAAATGCAAATTAATATATACAACAGAATCTTTATATATTGTAGTAGAATCTATATCACAAAAAGAGGTTTGAAAATCAAATCCCAACTGTTGCATCCAAAGTATAGCATCCTTTTTCCAATCAGAATGCAGTTCTGCGAATGAGCATTTGCTACCCTTCCATGTGGAATGATACCATTTATCCTTGGGTGCCGATTCATCTTCTTTAATAGAATTGTCAATGTAAGTTGAGTCACCTTGTTGGCTTACAATAACAACATTATTGTCTTTATCTTTAGTAATCGTATTACCTTTGTTATCTTTCATTACTACTGAGCCGTCGTCGAGGTTTTGAGTGTCCACGATTTTGCCTAAACCATCAACAAAACCTTCCAATTGATTTATAATCTCATTACCCCCTTTGTTTGGATCATTGTTTTGGCAAGCGCCAAACATTGTGCAGCACAAAACTGCTAATACAAAATACTTAGTTTTCATATAAATAATATTTTGAGTTAATACTTAATACATACACGAAAAACGTGAGGCTTGTTAGCTTCAATTTGGGACTCGAGGATTCTGGACTACCTTTCAAAACCAAATATCTACAGAACAAGACTCACGCATACACGTGAGCAAAGCCTTGTCCTTGGTTTTGAAATCTCAAAAGTGTCCAGTTTTCGAGTTCCCAAGTTTTAGCTTAATGCTTTATTTTTCTATATAGCGCACACTTGCGCTTGTCCTTGCTGTTTAACGTCGGCAAGCGACGGCTTGTTGCCTACAAGCGGAGGTTATTTCAACTGGTAACAATTTGTCACCGTTTCATTTCTTTTTATCTTCGCCTTCGAATGGCAATTCTTCAGCTTTGCCCTCTTCAACGGGACGGATGTGATCCGAAGCACGTTCTGAAGATATGACGGAATAACCTAAACGATTCTCAATATCCTCGCGAGCATTTCGCGCAACTTCACCTCCTTCTTTGGCTGTTTGGCGACTTTGCGCCATGCCTTTCGGATTGCGTTGACGAGAAATTTCTGTGGCGGTTACTTCTGCAAGCGTGTTCAGCGCCAGTTCTATATTCGTCATATTATCGCGCAGATTCTCTTTGGTTAAGCCCTTATGGCGTTTGTATTCACCTGTGGTCATTCCGCTCCAGGCTTGCGTAAGAACATTCGTCAGAATGGCAAAATCTTTCTGCTCGTGTATTCCTGCGCGATGCCACTCGTCCGTCAACTCTTTGCGCATCTCAATAGAGCGCATCCTTTCGTTAATCCACTTGTCGGAATAACCTTGACGACGATAGTCCTCTACAGCCATTTGGAAGGTCAGTTCCGGATCGATAATCTGGTCAATTCGTTGCTCACCCAACTGAGCTAACCACTGTTTGACCGGCTCGGCTTTCTTTGAGGGAATAGATTGTATGAGACGGAAAATACCCTGTAAATCAGCCATATCCGTCATACGTTTCTTCCCATCAGCAGCAGGCAATTTCAACTGGTAACAATTTGTTACCGTTTCATTTCCTTCCTTGATCAATCTGCCTTTAAGCACTTTCCAGTACTTTCGAGCGGTTTGATAGTCTGCACTATCCGTTAACACCTGTACTATATCTACGACCGAGAAATAGTACTTTTCTTGCTCTGCATCCCATACAATGCGGACACGCTTCCCCTCAAATAGCTGTATCGCTAAATTATCATTCATGGTTACTAACCTTTGCGAGTGCAAAGGTACAACATTTTTTTGAAATATGCAAGAAAAATTTGCGTATTTGCGAAAAAAGCAGTAATTTTGCACCGCAAAATCAAACGGAAATTGAAAATAGGTGTTTTTGACAGCGGTTATGGCGGATTGACCATCCTCGATGCAATCCGCAAAGAGTTGCCTCAGTACGATTATCTGTACTTAGGAGACAATGCGCGCGCACCCTATGGCACGCACTCTTTCGATGTCATTTATCGCTATACCTTGCAAGCAGTCAAATACCTCATCGAGCAAGACTGCGCCCTGATTATTCTCGCTTGTAACACCGCCTCTGCCAAAGCCCTCCGAACGATCCAACAAAACGATCTCCCTCCTTTTAGAGAGGGGCGGGGTAGGCTTGTCAATGTCCTCGGCGTTATTCGTCCGACGGTAGAAGCGGTGCCGGCTATCACCAAAACCGGACATGTCGGCATTCTTGCCACACCTGCCACGGTCAGTTCCGAGAGTTATGTGCTGGAACTAGAAAAACTCTCTTCCCTTCAGGGAGGAGACGGAGGTAGGCTGGTTGTCACCCAGCAAGCCTGCCCGCTCTGGGTGCCGCTTATCGAGGCCGGCGAACACAACGGACCCGGCGCCAAGTATTTCATCGGAAAGTACCTGCGTGAGATACTCGCCAAAGATCCGCAGATTGACACCCTCGTGCTCGGTTGTACCCACTATCCGCTGATGAAAGAGCGGATCGACAACTGGCTCGAGTTCCGTCATGAGTTGGACGAATCGGAATTCCCGCTTCCGGTGAATTCACCAAAGGTGACAACTATCGCACAAGGCGAACTCGAAGCCAAATCGCTTGCGGATTATCTGCATCGTCACCCCGAGTACCGCGACCAACTCTCCACCAACGGGACATGCTCCTATCTGACTACAGAAAATGCGGACCGCTTCTCGCAATCCGCATCTAATTTCCTTTCTTCGCCTGTTCAGGCGGAGCACATTGATCTGGAGTAATTTACCTTTCAATCACTTTTTGCAGTTTCCTTCGCAGGAAATGCACTTGTAGCAGAGTCCGGCAAGCGCTGCGCCTACGAGCGGAGCAACGATGAAGAGCCAGAGCTGCGGGAGCGCAAGTGCGTTCTCGGAGAAGATAGCCTGCGAGATCGAACGTGCAGGGTTCACCGAAGTGTTGGTCAAAGGAATAGAGATCAAGTGAATCAGAGTCAGCGTCAGACCGATAGCCAGACCGCCGAAAGCACCATTAGCGTGCTTGCTGTCCGTCACGCCGAGGATAACCATCAGGAAAACGAAAGTCAGTACACACTCGGTAGCGAACGCACCCCATACATTCGTACGAAGATAACCACCGGCAACATCTGCGTCGCTGAAGAAATCGCCGTAGCCGTTCGCAGCGAACGTACCGATTTCCATACCTGCGGATTTGGCGATACCGAAGAGGATAGCGGCAGCTGCGATGGCGCCGAGAATCTGTGCGCACCAGTAGCAGAGCATCTCTTTAGCGCTCATGCGACCGTTCACAAACACGCCCAGGCTGACAGCCGGATTGAGGTGTGCGCCGCTGATATGGCCGATACCATACGCCGCAGCAACAATCGTCAGACCGAACGCAAGAGCTACGCCCAGAAAACCAACATGTCCAAACAGGGCCGTTCCACAACCGCCCAAAACCAATACTGCCGTTCCGAAGAACTCTGCAGCAAACTTGTTACATAATTTCATATCTTTTTATTATTTAAGAGTTAAACAATAAATTGCATTCTTTAACCGATCGACCCCTCCAGACTAATCTGAAGTAATTTCTGCGCCTCAACGGCAAACTCCATCGGCAGTTTTTCCATCACTTCCTTGGCGTAACCGTTCACAATCAATCCCACCGCGTCCTCTACGCCGATGCCTCGCTGCTGGCAATAGAACAGTTGGTCTTCGTTGATCTTGCTTGTCGTCGCCTCGTGTTCTACGGTCGCGGTCGGGTTGCTGATAATCATATCCGGGAAGGTGTGTGCGCCGCACTTGTCGCCCAACAACAGACTGTCGCACTGGCTGTAGTTGCGTGCATTCTCCGCATGTACACCCATCTTCACCAACCCCCGGTACGCATTCTGGCTGTGTCCCGCTGAGATACCTTTGGAAATAATACGCGAGCGCGTGTTCTTGCCGATATGTATCATCTTCGTGCCCGTGTCCGCCTGCTGGTAGTTATTGGTCACCGCTACCGAATAGAACTCCGCCGTCGAGTTGTCGCCTTTCAAAATACAACTCGGGTACTTCCATGTGATCGCACTTCCTGTCTCCACCTGCGTCCAACTCAGACGCGCGTTCTCATGCGTGATACCTCGCTTCGTCACGAAGTTATAAATACCGCCCTTGCCGTTCTTGTCACCCGGATACCAGTTCTGCACGGTCGAATACTTCACTTCCGCATCCTTATGCACCACTATCTCCACAATCGCCGCATGCAACTGGTTCTCGTCGCGCATCGGCGCCGTGCATCCTTCCAGATAACTGAGGTATGCTCCTTCGTCCGCCACTAACAATGTGCGCTCGAACTGACCCGTCTTGCCCGCATTGATACGGAAATAGGTACTCAACTCCATCGGACAGCGGACACCTTTCGGCACATACACAAAAGACCCGTCGCTAAACACCGCCGAGTTGAGCGCTGCATAGAAATTATCCGTCGGAGGAACGACACTTCCCAAATACTTCTTCACCAGTTCCGGATATTCCTTCACCGCTTCGCTGATGGAACAGAAGATAATCCCCTTCTCGGCTAATGTCTCGCGGAAAGTGGTCTTCACGCTCACGCTGTCCATGACGGCATCCACCGCCATGTTTCCCGCCAGCGCCGCCCGCTCTTCCAGCGGAATACCGAGTTTGTCGAAGGTCTTCATGATCTCTTCGTCAATCTCATCCTTTTGCCCCTGCTCCTTCTTCGCCTTCGGCGCCGCGAAATAAGAGATGGCTTGAAAATCTATCTCGGGGATATCAAGGTGCGCCCAGGTCGGTACAGGCATCGTCTGCCATTTGCGGAAAGCTTTCAGGCGGAACTCCAGCAACCATTCCGGCTCACCTTTCTTCGCCGAAATCAACCGGACGATGTCTTCGTTCAGTCCAGCCGGCACAATGTCGGTCTCCACGTCCGTCGTGAAGCCATACTTGTACTCCTGCGAAGTGATATCTTGAATAAGGGAATCCAATTCTTAAATTTTTATTCTTAATTTTTAATTCAAAAGAGCCACCCTTGGTCGGGCGGCTCTTTGAGGCCGGTAGCGGAGTCAAACCGCTCTATACGGTTTTGCAGACCGCTGACTAAGTCGCTCATCCAACCGGCCGGAGCGCGTTAGCGCGACTCTCTGTTTCCAGAAAGCGGGTGCAAAAGTACTGCTTTTTTTTGATATACGCAAATATTTGACACTTTTTTTTGCAAATATGCTAAAAAAATTGTAATTTTGCAGCCGCAAAGTGGAATGACAATGAAAAAAATTATCATCATGGCCGAAGAGGGCGAGCGGTCGCTGTTAGACAAAGCCCGTGAAGAACTGGGTCTGGATCTTCATGACGCCACGCTGGTCTTTACCGGTGTCGGCGCAATCAATGTGCTCCGGAGTCTGAAGGACTTGGACCGCGAAGCGGAGTTATATAATATCGGCTACGCCGGCAGTGCTAATTTTGAACTCGGTACGTGGGTGGAAGTGACGGAAGTGCGTCTGAATCACCCGAATGTGAAGTACGACGAACCGCGTTTGGAACTGAGTGCTCTTCGGGCTTCCGAGATACCGGGGTTCCGAAAGACCGACAAAAGAGCCGTTTGTTATTCGAATTGTGACTTCGTCCTCGCCTCCGATTATAAGGACTGCGTTTTTGACATGGAACTGGCGTACATCGCCGCTCTCGGATTCAAAAAACTGCACAGCCTCAAGTACGTGAGTGACAACCTCAGTCTGCACGCGTACCACGAACATACAAGAGGAGTGGAATAAAGGCGCGCACTATGACAACGATTATCTTAAAACCGCATAAGGAAGAGTCGCTCCAACGTTTTCACCCGTGGGTGTTCAGCGGCGCGATCGCCCGTGTCCTGCTGGATGCGTCGCATAAAGCGTCCGCGCCGGAGGAAGGCGAGTTGGTATGCGTGGAGAGTGCGCAGGGTGAGACGCTCGGAGTGGGACATTGGCAAGTGGGTTCTATCGCGGTGCGTATCCTGGCTTTCGGCGTACAGGAACTGCCGGCTGATTTCTGGGAACAACGTATCCGTGCGGCGTATCGAGTGCGCGAGTGCCTGGGGCTCATCAGAACGGATAACAACACCTTCCGCCTGATACACGGCGAAGGGGATTTCCTGCCGGGCTTGATCGTGGATGTGTATGCTGACACGGCGGTTGTTCAGGCCCATTCGGTAGGCATGCATCGGTGCCGCGAAGTGATTGCGAAGACGATAGCAACTGTCGTGCCGCAGGTACAGAACGTGTATTACAAGTCCGATGACACCTTGCCGTTCAAGGCACCCGTAGAAGGCGATAAAGTGGGATATCTGATCCGCAACACCTCGCCGGAAAGCGAAGAATTCTGGTCGGTAGAGAACGGACTGGAATTCCGCATTGACTGGTTGCGGGGACAGAAAACAGGCTTCTTTGTGGACCAGCGCGAGAACCGCGCGTTGGTGGAGCGTTATGCGGCGAACAAAGAAGTGCTGAATATGTTCTGCTATACCGGTGGATTCTCCTTGTATGCTTTGCGCGGCGGTGCGAAGAGTGTGGATTCCGTGGACGTCAGTCAGAAAGCCATCGATCTGGTGAATGCGAACGTGGCGCATAATTTCCCGAAAGCGAAGAACCACACGGCCGTCACCGCCGATGCGTTCGAATACCTCACGGCGCAGAAGAATGCCGGCCGTACCTTCGACCTCATCATTCTGGACCCGCCTGCGTTCGCAAAGCACCGTGACGCGGTGAAGAACGCTTTGCGCGGATACCAGCGCATCAACGCGAAGGCAATAGAGATGATTCGTCCCGGAGGCATTTTATTCACCTTCTCCTGTTCGCAGGCTGTGGATAAAGAGGCGTTCCGGCTCGCCGTCTTCAGCGCTGCGGCTTCCGTAGGAAGAAAAGTGCGGATACTGCATCAGTTGCATCAACCGCAAGACCACCCGATAAATATTTACCACCCGGAAGGAGAATACCTGAAGGGACTAGTGCTTTATGTAGAATGAAACTCGTATGTTTTGATACCGAGACCACCGGTTTGGATGTGCAGAAAGAGCACATTATTCAGTTATCGTTAGTAAAAGTGGACACGGACAGCTGGCAAGTAGAAGGCCAGCGCGACTGGTATATTCTTCCCGAAGGAGAGTTTACGATTCCTGCGGAGTCGGAGGCGGTACATCATATCTCCAAGGAATTCCTGTTGGAGCATGGTGTGTCATTGCGCAGCGTGTATGATGACTTGATAGCTTTTACGGATGGTTGTGACATCCTCTCGTATAACGGCAACGGTTACGATGCGCCGATCTTGCATTACAACCTGCAACGTCTCGGGTTGGATTTTGACTTTGACGGCCGCACATGGTATGATGCGTTGTTGTTGGAGCGCATCCATACAGCCGGTCAAGTGGATGAGAACGGTGAAAAACTGCCTAATAACTTGACGGCGGCATACACCCGTTATTACGGTCATCCGTTTGAAGGGGCGCATAACTCGCTGGATGACGTGATGGCTACGATAGAGGTCTTCAAGGCGCAGGTGGCCGCACACGGATGGGCGTGGGCGCAACGCGAAGAGTTCGGTTTCATCTCTTTCGACAGGTGGCTGGTGAAGAGAGGGGATTATTATTACCTCAATTTGGGAGCGCACCGCAACGAGTCTATCGAATCGATGTTACGTATCGACCGCTCGTATCTGGAGTGGATTGTCGATAAATGTCCTTCAACGGACGATCAGACCCGTGCAATCATCAGCCCGTATATCGGTCGTTATGTGTCGCCTTTCTCTCCGACTTCTGCGAATGAATCAAAACCTTCTTCGCGGGGTAAGAAACGCTCCAAAGGAATTATAACGGATGCCGATTTGAGCCTTTTTTAGCAAAAAAAGAAAGAAAAACACCTAAAAATTTGCGTATATCAAAAAAAAGCAGTACCTTTGCACCCGCTTTTCAAGAGAAAAGATATATCGCGGAGTAGAGCAGTGGTAGCTCGTCAGGCTCATAACCTGAAGGTCGGTGGTTCGATCCCGCCCTCCGCAACCAACTATGAGAAAGCACTTTTTATTACTCATTGCTCTTTACACGCTCTCCGTTTCGGCGGTGGAGCGTGTTTCGTTAGAACAGCTGCAGGCCGACTGGTCGCGGTACACTAATCAGATGGTTCAATTGACGACACCACTCGTGGTATGCGGTAGTTTTTATGACTCGTTGATTCTGGCCCCCGAGCGTTTGTATTGTCCGGAGGAAAAGGCTATAGGGCTGGCAGAAGGAGACAGTACGGATTATCGGCGTATCGTGGCGTCGAATCGCGCGAACTCCATCTGCGTGCATTGCCGCAATGATTATTATAAGGTACGCACGGGTGACCGCGTACGCGGGTTTAAAGCGCGCGTGACGGGTGAACGTCATTTGCTGACGGGTTCGGGCGTGAAGACTTCGCATAGCCGCGTTGCCCCGCTCAAAAAAGCGGAAAAAGGTGCGATACGGGTCGTGGGTGCGAATGTAGAGAACCTTTTTGCAGACCTTGGCGGCTATGCTACAAGACGTACTAAGCCGGAACAAAACGCTCTGAAGGTGCGCAAAGTGGCGAAAGGACTGAAGGCGATGAAAGGCGACCTCTATGCGTTATGCGAAGTGCAGGTGGGTGACAAGGCGCCGAAGATGCTTCTTGAGGCGCTTAATAAAGGATGTGCTAAGTATGCCTATGTCTCCATGCCGATGGACAATATCGACCGGATAGGAGGTTGTTTCATCTATCGCGTGGATCGCGTGCAACCGTACGAAGCACCGCTTTCCGCGTACGCAGATACCAGCAGCCATTACCATGCACGCATGTTTGCGCAAGGTTTTGTGCGACTCGACAGGAAAGGGCAATCGACGGGAGAACGTTTTGTCGTCAGCCTGAATCACCTGAAGTCCAAACGTCCCGGACGCGGGAACTACGACACGCACCTCAAACGGATGTCCAATGTGGATTCGCTGTTGGCGATGTTACCGAAGGCGACGGCGCTTTATGGCGATTCGGATATCTTGTTGTTGGGGGATTATAACTGTTATACGCAGGAGTTACCGATTCAATCCATTGTACGGGCCGGCTATCCCGATCAGTTGATGCGTTTCTGCCCGGACGACTATTCGTATGTCTTCAAAGGCGAGATGGGCTATCTAGACCGTTGTTTCGCTTCGCCATCTATGGCGGTACAGGTGGTACACGTACAACCCTGGCATGTCAATGCCGATTGGTATTACCAGCACAGCGCGTATAGACAGAAGGACAAGAGTCTGCACCGCTACGCAGACCATGAACCCATCATCGTGGATATCAAACTAAAATAACAAATAAAATAGCCGCCAACATGGCGGCTATTTTGTGATCCCGCTGGGGCTCAAACCCAGAACCTTCAGAACCGGAATCTGACACTCTATTCAATTGAGCTACGGGACCCGGAGCGTTCTCCCGTTAATCGGGAGAAGCGGCCTCCGCCTAAAAGGGCTATCTTCTATTTCCCCCTAAAAATATCAGTATGTAATATATCAGTGTGGCAAGTGACGAGAGGGCGGCTACAACGTAGGTGTATGCGGCGCTGTGCAGTGCATCGGATGCCATCTCTGTTGTTTCGCGGTCAGTGATGCCTGATTCTTGCAACCAGTTTACGGCTCGCTGACTGGCATTGACCTCCACCGGTAAGGTGATAAAGGAGAAGAGGGTAGTCAGCGCGAAGAGGCATATTCCTGCCAACAATATTTGCGGAAAAGTTTCAATCAACAGCATTCCGGCAAGCAGTATCCATGTCATCCAATTGCTGGCGAAGGACACCACCGGTACTAACGCTGAGCGCAACTTCAGCGGTGCATAAGCCGTCGCATGTTGTACGGCATGTCCGCATTCGTGAGCGGCTACTGCTGCGGCTGCCACGTTCGTGCCGTAATAGACGTCTCTGGATAAGTTGACGGTCTTGGTGGCAGGGTTGTAATGGTCGGTCAGTTGACCGTCGATATGGGTGATCTGTACATCGGTGATGCCATGGTCGCGCAGCATCTTTGCCGCTACGTCACGACCGTTCATTGGCAACGCTTCTTTGCTATATCGCTCAAACTTGCTCTTAAGCGAATACGACACGAGCCAACTTGCCAGGGCAATGGCGATGAAAATAATCCAATATAGCGTCATTGTACTCATGCTTATGATTTCTTTTTACGTTTCTCCAGACTCTCCATTCTGCACCTGCGACATTCTCCATAGATGAAAAGCGTATAATGCTGCAAGAAGAAACTCGGAGTCTTCTGTTCCCGAATGAGGCGGTCAATGGCCGGTGCGCGGAAATTGGTGACACGTCCGCATTTCTGGCAAATACGCTGCATCCGAATGGAGTTTCCTGTAATCAGTTCGTACTCTGTTGCCTGATGTCCTTTCTGTCGTTTCGTGGCATGGATGATATTCGCGTTCAGGAAGAGTTGCAAACAGTTGTATATAGTACCTGACGATATCATCTCCGCTTGGCAAGCTTTCTCCAATTGCTCCGCGGTGAAGGGTTGCGGCAATAAGCATGCGTGCTCCAACACGTTCTCCCGAACAGCCGAATAGCGCCCACCGTTTTCCTTCAGATACACGTTCATGCGCTCCAAAGCGGCCCCAAAGATTTTAAAGACCTTACCCATTAAATCGCTTTGATATATGCGCGGTGCAGTTTATGACGCTTGTGGTCAAACTGCGTAAAATTGGCAATGTTCTTTGTGTTGGTCTCCAATATGTTGGTTGTTTCCAGCCGCTGGATGCCGTATTTGTTGATGATAGGTATCTGATCCTGGAAGAACAACGCATTAATACCCTTGTCCTGGTAGTCCGGCCGTACGGCAATCAGCAGAAAACTGAACGACTCCATGTGCTTGGCCTTCAGCGCTTTCAGCAGGTAGTACCATCCCAATGGCAGTAATTTTCCTCCGCATTTTCTTAACGCATCCGAGATATCCGGCATGCCCAAACCCACACCCACGATTTCATCTTTCTCATTCACAATTTCATTACCATTTTCA
>CADBVL010000002.1 GCA_902798015.1 uncultured Bacteroidales bacterium | reverse complement strand
CGCCGCCTGTCGGATTAACCCACGTGCGGCCTTGCGCGTCTTCCAATGTGAAGAAATGTTCGCGTAAACGACCTGCATAACGGCTGTCCAAAGGAGGAGTGAAACGCTTCCATTGACCGAAACGGTAACGCTGGATACCATAGGTATCATCGGCTTGCCAGATCACGCCGTGCGAGTCCACTTTCGTCTTCTTGTCGCGCTCGCTCATCTTCAGCATCATCCCTTCAGGAAGACTGTCAAACGGCTGCTCGGTCGTCACAAGACGCGTTGCGTCCAAACGGTAGAAATGACCGTCGTACGTCGCCCACCATATCTGCTCCTGTTCATCTTCGTAGATCAGATCCACGCGGTTATTCACGCGGGCTTCCACGTCGTGGTTCTTGGCCTTGAAGACCTCAAACGTATAGCCGTCGAAGCGGTTCAATCCATCCCATGTACCGAACCACATGAAGCCCTGCTTGTCTTGCAGAATGGCCATCACGGTGTTCTGACTCAATCCGTCCTTGATCGAGTAGTGCTGAATGACGTAGTGCTCATGTGCCGACAAAACGAAGGCATTGGTCAGCAGACAGAGCGCGAAAAGTAAGCGTTTCATATTTTTCATTTTTCGTACGACTAAGATAGGGTTATAACTAGGTTTTAAGAGAGTCTTGTGCTTATTAAGACTACTTCCCGTTTGCGGCGAGTCTCTCTAAATACCGTCCGTAATTGGTTTTCATTTCTTTGCCCAATGCCGCCAGCTGCTCCGTGCTGATCCACTCGTTGCGCCAGGCTATCTCTTCGATACAGCTCACGTAGAAACCCTGACGGTTCTGAATCGTGGCGATGAAGTTACCGGCCTCCAACAGACTGTCGCAGTTACCCGTGTCGAGCCATGCAAAACCGCGGCTGAACAGTTTGACTTTCAGACTACCTTCATTCAGGTAGAGTTTATTCAGGTCGGTGATCTCATACTCGCCGCGTGCACTCGGCTGCAGACCCGCTGCCTTCTCGCATACCGTCGAGTCGTAGAAATACAGACCCGGTACGGCATAATTGCTCTTCGGCTCCGCCGGCTTCTCTTCGAGGCTCTTGACCTTCAAAACGGTCTCTTTCCCTTCAGGGAGGGTCGGAGTAGACGCTCCCTTTTCAAACTCCACGACACCATAGGCGCGCGGATCCGCTACTTCGTAACCGAAGATTACGGCACCGCCTCGCTGCGCGGTCTCCACCGCATCGCGAAGCATCGTCTTGAAATGCTGGCCGTAGAACATGTTGTCTCCTAAAATAAGACAACCCGGCTCGCCGTTCAGGAACTCGCGACCTAACACAAAAGCCTGCGCCAAGCCATTTGGCACTAACTGCACTTTATAACTCAGCTGCATGCCGATACGGCTGCCATCGCCTAACAACTCCTCGAACATCGGCAGGTCGCGCGGTGTACTGATGATCAGCACTTCGCGGATGCCCGCCAGCATAAGGGCTGACAACGGATAATAGATCATCGGCTTGTCGTAAACCGGCATGATCTGTTTGCTGATAGCTTTACTCAATGGGTATAGACGTGTCGCGCTTCCCCCTGCTAAAATGATTCCTTTCATGAGATTTAAAACTTTTGCGCTGCAAAAGTACAATTTTTTTTTGACATGTACAAATATTTGTGTAATTTTTTTTCTACATAGCAAACTATCATGTGGATTTTTTGACGTATTAACCTTGATGCATAATAAAGGGGAACCTCTTCCGGTTCCCCCTTGTCGATTGAGTCGGTCAGACACATCACCTGTCTTTCCTTACCGCCGCGCGTATTATTTCTTTAAGGAACGCGCACGCATATACACGCGAAGCATACACGCCGAAGGCATTAAACGCGCTTGCGCTTATAAACGCGTAGCAAGGCATACGCCGCTGCTAACGCTAATAACAGCCACACTGCATCGCCCAGCGGGAATGGCTCACCCGGTTTGTCCGGCTCGTCTTCATCTTCCCAGCCATCATCATCGTCGTCATTCATTTTTGCGCGTTTAGGACCACTCGCATTCGCGGGACTATAGGTGCCGATAGTCGTTCCGGTTACGTAAGTTCCCTGTACAGCCGCAGAAGGCAACTGCGAACCCGAGTAAACCATACCGGAGGTGGACTGCATCTGTGCTTCAGGTTTTTGGGCGAGCGCCTGAGCACTGATGCTCAGTACGCTCATCAAACCCATTACGATCAATAAATATCTCAATGCTTTCATAATCTTAAACTCCTTAATTCACTAATTCACTAATTCATTAAACATTAATCATTTATTGATCTCACGCACTTTCTTTCCTGTTGCATCATAGATGGCTCCGTGATGCAAGATATACACATTCTCGCGGTAGATGAACTTGACAGGTTTGGAACTATCGGTTCCGGCATTCACGACATCAATGTCCGTCGGCAATCGTTTGCCGATCACGGCGTTGATAGCAAAGCGTCCGCTTATGGTACCTGCTTCGGAGTAGAATGGATAGTTCTCCTCTAACAAGTTCGTCACTTTGTCGCCATTCTCATAATCGATGAGATAAACGCCTTCCAACTCCCCGGCAATACTTGCCTCATGGATAGAGAACAAGAACTCTCCTGCTTCAGGAATACGTATCGTAACAGGAATCCATTCTTTAGCTAATGCCTCGTTGATAGCTACATAGGCCATGTCCATGTCGCCGTAATGCATGTATGTCCGCAGGCTGTTACTACTGCTTAGCAATTTCTCAACATCGCCGTTTAGGTCATAATCTGCAGAGTATTTCTCGCTCACAAACAGACCCATCATATCTTCGGCACTCTCGTTTTTCAGCAAGATATACGCCTGCTGTTCCGGTACTGCATCAGCTTGCTTTGTTTTGAGAATACTCGGCGCTGCGTTTTTGCGGTTAGCGCTACCAAAGGTGAGTGTGCCGTCTTTCGGCGCCTGAATCAGGAATCCGCTTGCCGGTGCCAATTTAGTGGTTGCTGTAGCATATTGACCGTACTCTTTGAAATCGACATCCGGTATATTCACCACATTAATCTTGGTCTCATCTGCATACTCGATAGTTCCTTGATAATTAGCCATATACGGGTTGGCGATGAAGTTCCATCCTACCAGATATGTCGGTTTAGCAGGTTCAGCATCTGCACCATAAGCTATTACAGCCACTTGGTCTTTATGGGCTCCGCCTACCTCGCCTTGCTCACCGTCAGCGCCCCATGCATTACTGAACGTCAGCGGCATGCGGACAATGGAGAACGCTTTTCCTGTCGGCCGGCGGGCCGTCATCGCATAACCAAGACCCGGTTTCAAGGTGGTCGGTTTGGGCTTGTTTCCATCGGCGCCGTACTCTTTCCAGTTTGCACCGTCACCAACGCCCGTTTGACCATTATTTGCGCGACTTTCGCCGTCGTAATAAAGCAGTTTCACTCCGGCGCTGGCTGCGTTTTTGGTGTTCTTATAGCTCATGTTCGCTACCGTTACATCCCAAGGCACGGCTATTGGATAATATTGGTCATAGTCGATATACCAATCGCTGTACCATATATCCACGGCATTTGTCTTGGTCAGGTTGGCATCATCCGCTATATATAGATGTGCGGTGTTGTACGCAGTTCCACCGATACGTTTCCATCCGTTGCGGAGAACCAGTTTGCGGACATCCAGTGTGCCGGTTGTCACTTGTACGGTTGCGCCGGGGTAAATCTCCAATTGGTCGATCGTTACATCTTTGCTTAGGAACGATCCGGCATTGGCTTCTAAGGTCACGCCAGGTAGTACATGCACTTCTGCCGAACTCCATGCTGCATCTCCCGAAGCGATAGAACTCATTGTTGCATTGGCAGCAATAATCTTCGGTACATTGATATTACTTACGCCTACTAACACGCTGCTGCTGTTATACCACTCGAGCGTCAGCATGGCGCCGTTGCTTGTGGCAGCTGCGAAATCGATTCCATCACCAAAGGCGGCAGTGTAGTTGTATTTGGTAGTCGAACCTTTGACACTGGTGCCGGTTTGTGAAACCGCAATGATTGCACTCTCCGTTTCGTTCAGTAGGGCTTTTACTTTTGCCGCACTGATTGCCGTCGCATCTACTTCGATGATAGCGCCGTGCTGGCCCCATTCTACGATTTCTGCATCCGCAAAGACGATGCTGCTCGCCGGAATCAGTCGTAACTCTTCTATACCGCTTGCGTAGAGTCCCCATTCCGGATTACCTGCATTATCTTTGATACTCAGACTGGATGTGTTGTTAGCGCAATAGATAATATATTTAGCATCTTGCGGATTGGTGATAGACGTATTCGTTTGCTTCAACTGCCACCAGTAACCTGCACTCAAGTCATGGGTCGCAACCGCTGTTCCGCTCTTACCGATTCCTGTGTTGCTTGGCGCTTGACCGAATAACGGTGCATCGGATAAGGGATGCATGGTCAGTTTTACGTATTGTCCAACGCCACTCTTGATATTACCGGAGGCACCGGTTGTCGGACCTTCAAGACCGTACTTATTGCTTGCATCTGTATATGCAATTGCCGGATTGGTTGTATTATCTACAGCTATCTCTGACGGAGCAGGATGGCTTGTAGATTCCATGTTGGAAGGTAACGCATACCATTTGCCGTCTTTCTTTCCGGCAATCACAAAGTCTGCCGGCAAGTGACGACCGATGATGCTTTGAACCAAACTTACTTGTTTGGGTTTCGCACCACCTACGCTGACAGATATACCCGCTATTTCATCCAGGCCATCGCTTGTCGCGCCTGCATCCGGAGTATAGAAGATGTATGCCGCAACGTCAATTGCTCCTGTAGCATCGGTTGCGAGATCGCCATATGCCGCAGTCTTTATCTCAAACTTGCTGTTTAAATCAGGGAACGTCAAAGTGGTGCTTGGAGTCAATCCGCTACCGGTTATTTGGATATAATCCTGCGAACGTACTTTCTTGCTTGCTGTCGAAGTAATAAATATCGGTGTGTTTTCAGTTACCAAATGCGGCGTCAGCGTCAACTCTGCGCAAGAGAATTTATAATCGCCATAAGTGAGCCATTTCGCATAATAGGTCTTGTCTGCGGAAATAGTAGCAGACCAGTCGACTTCATTCGTCAATCCGCTTTCTTGGTACCATCCACCAAATACAAAACCAGACTTCGTCGGATCGCTCGGCGCACTGACTGTTCCGCCACTATTCACATATTGTATCGCCACCTCACTACCTCCGTTGCTATTAAATGTGACGCTCCGAGGAGTAACGGCCACTGCATTGCCCAATGTTGTTCCTGCTGCATTGGTTGCGTAAGCCACAATCTGATAGGTAGTGCCGGTTGTAAAAGAAATGCTCAAGTCCGTGCTAAAGCCGGCATCTCCGCCGCTTCCCTCTCCGACTTTCACTTTCGTACCATCGCTGGTGGATGTCGGTGCACTGGCTCCTGTCTTCCATACAAATCCGTATTCCTCGGTGGCACATCCAGTGCCATTTTCTATTTCGTCACATGAAACAGAAATCGTTCCTGCTGCAATGCCTTCAAATGCTGCATCTCCAACAGTTGGTTCTTCGGTACAAGAGGCACCACATGTAGTCACACAATTAGAATAAACTAATGGGAACTGGTATATCCTAATCTTATATAGACGCAATCCATTCGATGATCCGTTTCCTGAGGAAGCAATCACTCGCAATGCCTTATAGCCAGTTAGAGAACTACCGGATCTAAATATATATTGCTTTTCGCTATTAGTTGTAGCACTTCCGCTATTCCAACTGTTACCACTCGCGTCTTTTATAGAAAAGCCTCCATATGAGCTACTGCTATAATATCCCGCTCCTACGGCTACTTTTGCTAATCGACTAAGATCGAATGCTTCCGATTGAACATATGCGTCTTTCGCAAACATTCTATAACTAGATTGGTTTGATGTAGTTCCGCTATAGCTCCATGTGTCATATTTCAAAAATTGAATAAGTACGGAATCATCGGTGTTAGTTGCTACTTCTCCGAAAACTGCGTAATATGTGGTATTTCCACTGAGAGGTGGAACCTCATTAGAAGAAAATAAGTCAATAGGAGCCGAAGTAGGAGTATTTCCTAAATCACTTTTACTCCAACCCAGAAACTTGAGACTTGAACAATCTCCTCCTAATGCATCGTCCGATACAGCGGGTGGTGTTCCTGAACTAACCCCCGTTTCAGACTTAGTAGTCGTGCCTCCAACTACCCAATCTACATTAAATGTTCCTGTTGTATATGTTACTGTTATTGATTTTACATATAAATAGCGAGCACTTGCATTAGCTGCTTTGAAAGAAATTTTAATCGGGCCAGTTTTGCTTATCGTTCCCGTTGATTTATTGCCAGGTGTAGTTCCGTTCGCAGTCGCTTGTTCAGTTAGTACTATACTTCCACCTACTTCAATTTTTATCGTGTGATTGGCTCCATAACTAGACGAGACTACATCAATTTGTGTAATTGTACCACCTATAGCATCTGAGTATAAAACTACATCGTCTGTGTAATATTGTTTACCAAATTGAATAGAAGAAGAAGCAAATGCTGTGGTATTTACATTGGTTCTAGTAAAAGACCATATTTTCCCGTTTAGCACACTTCGCCCGTTTGTTCTACCTTCGAACCACTCCTGTTCTCCGCTAGCAGCAGTCCAAGTCCAACTATCGGCCCATAACTGCCCTGTTCCTGTCATAACGAGGGTGATAATCAGTAAGAATAGCCGTGTAGCGAAAAATTTAAATGTAGAATTTGTCGTTTTCATAATAAATTCCTTTCAATTAAAAGTTTCAATTCGATTATTGTAACTTCGCCCAAACGGCGTAATAGGTATTTCCATTATAGGTCAATACATTGATGGTCGCGCCGGCTGTAAAGTAGATTCCGGTATCTGCGGCTTCCATCGTTTCTTTAGTCGCATTCGGATGTTCATCTGCCCAGTTCTTTTCAACCCAGCCCACTAAGCGAGTATGTTGGTTTTCACAGGCATTCGCTCCTCCGGAACCACTGAACTCCTCATGCGTAGGGGTTGTTTTGTTAGATACTAAAGCATTATCCTCTATCGTGCCTGCCACATCTGAAAATTCATAACTATGTATGATATCTACGAAATGTACAAGAGGTAAGGGCTTGACTGTAATAGAGACGTCTGCGGTCTTGGTGTTATCTGCATTCGCTTGGATGCTCACCGTCTCTGTCACATCCTCTGTAATAGTAACGCCACCTCGGCCTCCTGTTATTTTTAAGGTCGTATTCGTTGTACCCGTGGTTACACAATAACTCGGAGTAGAAACTAATGTTGTTCCTTTCGTCAAAATGTCCGCTGGGTCATATGTGATGGTGAATTCTGCATATTGCCCAACATACACGATGCCGGATGCCGGAGATAGAGAAATACTATTCAACGGCTTGGCTGAGAATGTTGCATTAGCAGTATATGTACCATTCGTACCTTGAGCGAAAGTTAAAGCTATGCTCTGGGCTGCTTGGCTCGCGCTTCCCGATGTAGAGACGGCAGGGTTTGTGCTTGACGGGCTTACACCGCTGGTGCTCCATCCTGTCAACTGATAACCTGCTGCAGGAGTAATAGTCATCGTTGTATTCACGGCTCCGGCACAACTTGCTATCGGCCCCGTAGGAGAGAAACTTACCGTTCCATTCGATGGACTATTGTGCGCCAATGTTACGCTTTTCTCGCAGTATACCGTCATGGTGACCCTTACAGTGGCAGAATATGTACTGCCATAGGAAAGCGTTAAGTTTTGGTCATAGGCACCAACTGTTGCTGATGAGGCCGAAATAGTTAACGTCGCACTACTTGCATTATACGCCACTGATGTTGGGGATACACTAAATGGACTACCGGTGGGGAAGGAGGCGGTAATATTAGTTCCGCTTGCCAATCCGACTCCGGTTACGTTAATGGTTTTGCTTGTCACAGAACTACCTTGTTCAACAGACCCAAATGCGACAGGAATAGTACCTCCCAGTTTGATACCATTAATCGTAAAACTCGTGCCGGCAACCCAGTCGCCTTTCTCGTCACCGCAAATAGAGCGCACCCACCAATAATATGTTCCGGCCGTCAAACCTGTTAGGGTACATGTTTTTGCTCCGTTAATTATTCGAGAAGGCTCTTGGCTTGCTGAAGGTGTTGAACTATTCTGCTTATAATATACCTCATAGTTACTCGGACTTCCGCTCCAGTTGAGTACTTGCTGCCCGTTTCCGCCTGTAGTTGCATGCGTTGTAGCTCCTTTGCTCAGCGCAGTCGGGTCACTACAACCGACCTCTTTCCTATATATTTGAATAACGGCTTGCGCAGAAGTATAGTTTCTAAAACGTGGGCTCCCGGAGTTGTAATATAATGTACCATAACTTGCATTGGTGGAGGTAATGGTCGCATTGTTGCTGGAAATAGAAATGGTCCACGTCTCACATCCTCCACTATTGGTCAAAGCTAATGAAGAGCTTGAAGCTGCGCGAAGTTGGTTCGTACTATTGTTAAAAATCCAGTTATCTCCAGATTTACTCAGTGTAAATTCCAAAGCACTTTCCGCAGTAAGCACCCCTTCGCTTATCGTAGCTGTATTGGCTACTAAGTACGTACCCGACAAATTTCCTGCAACTTTGTTAGCTGATGCACTACCAAAAACTATAACATCTCCCGCAGACAAGGATGCAGCATTAGTCACTAAGGTATATGAAGTTCCTCCCCCTCCTCCTGTAGATTCATAGGTAACTACAATAGAACTAAAACGGCATTGAGCGGAGTTGGAGAATGCTTGCGAAGTGACTCCACTTGCATCAGTAAATGTTCCTGTCGTTCCACTCCAACTTACCGGTGATGATAATTTGTTATAACTGGTACTTGTCGCTGTAAAAACAACTTTTGTAATTTTGTAACCATCACTACAGGAGACGCTTATTGTACAACCGGATTTTACTCTCAGCTGGCTGGCACTATACCCGTACCAGCCTGTCGAACTCAAAGTAATTGGAGATGAGGTTGTACTGCCTGACGAATATGAACTCGAACCAAGCCCTGTAAAGTTGTCAAAAGTCTTTGTGTCGCCCCAGACGAAACTAACGCCGATTGTGATTAATAACATGATGGTCACCAACCATCGTGTTTTGGTTAAAAATAGATTTCTCATATCATTTTGTATTTTATATTATTCGCTTTTGTTATTTGTGACCATAGCCTAACCCAATAACCTATAGCCTGTACCCCTGCTCACCTTGTTCCTTTTTTGTTTAACTTGTTCCTTTTCGGACTAAGCTTGTTCCTTTTTTGCCTCCAAAGGGAACAAGTCTATTATTTCCCTCCCCTTACCGAGAATGAGATTTTTTTTCTGTTTATTGCTTTTGAATGATTGGTAATAAATAATTGTTTTCGGCTTGTTTTCTTATTTGTTTTCTTAAGGCAGCAGGATGGTCTTTTCACCATACGGGATGGAATGCCTACAAGAGTCTATCTGGGAGCTTGCTTACAAGTAGAGTCTCGTAAAATTCATCCGGTTGGCCACAACCAAGCTGCCGCGTTTTCGATTAACCATAAAAACTATAGACAATCATTTCAAAAGTGTTTTATTTGTTTTTGTACTTATTAAAAATTTACATGACACTCTTGACACTCTTGGCACACTTCCGCTCTAACTATGTCAACTGTGTCAACTATGCCATGCATTTTTTTCTTTAAAAGATCACCTCGCTCCTCTCCCCACTTTAGTTATTGCTTATATATTCCTTATCCATTCCTTACCCATTCACCTTCCATTTACCTGGTAATCCTAGACTTTAGTCCTTATTTTTCCAATCCGTTCTCGAATCATTCCCGAGTCATCCCCGAACCATTTCCGAGTCATTCCCGAGAGATAAACTCTTTTTTGACAAATAAGTAATTAAATTTTTCATATTGTTTGATTTTTATATTATTCCTTATTATATATGCAACATGTGCATTTTTGTGCCCATAGGCTAACCCAATGACCTATAGCCTGTACCCCTGCTTTACTTGTTCCTTTTCGGACCAGGCTTGTATCTTTTTCTTGTATTTTTCCGTCAAAAAGATACAAGCTACTGCTCTCTTCTCTTTCTTTATAGAGATCAAATCTTTTTTATGTTTTTGCTGCGATGCTATTTTTTTTATTTTTGTTTTCGTTTTTGATTACATTATACTTCCAGCATCGCAGTGTTTTATTTGTTTTTGTTCATTCGTTCAACGTTCATTCGTTCAACGTTCTTAGCTCGGAATATGCTCTCTCGGGGGCATGTTTTGGCGAAGGGGTACGCCAAAACTCGTAGGCATGGGGCCGGTACCCCGAAGAGTATTATCCGAGCGCTTTCACTCCTCCATGATATATGCTTGAATGTAGTTTCTCACCGTGTTGCGGCTGCAATGCAGCTTCCGGGCTATCTCCCGTATGGGCGTGCCCTGTTCCAGTTCTTGTAGAATAAACGCTTCGTGCTGATAGAGCGCAAGCGCTTTTTTGCGCGTTTTACTGCCTTCCGGCCGGCCGAGATGCTTGCCTTCCGCCTTCATGCGGGCTAACGCCTCTTTGGTTCGCTGACTGATGAGGTTGCGCTCAATCTCCGCCGAGAGACCGAAGGCAAATGCCAGCACTTTCGACTGGATGTCATCGCCCAAGCGATAGCCGTCTTTGATGGTCCATACGTGACACCCGCGACTCATACATTGACTGAGGATCTCCATGATCATATACAGGTTGCGCCCCAACCGGCTCAACTCGCTGCAGATGATGATGTCCCCTTTGCCCGCTTGCTGTATCAACTCTCCCAGCCGGCGTTGGGTGTAAGTCCTGGTGCCGGAAACCGTCTCTTCAATCCATCCGTCAATTGTCAATCCTTCCTGTTGGCAAAACTGATTGATCTCAAACCGCTGGTTCTCAACTGTCTGTTTGTCGCTGCTCACGCGAATGTAACCATACCTCCTCATACTTTTTTCCGCAAAGGTACTGCTTATTTCGCATATATCAATACCTCAAAGACCGAAAATCAACGCAACTCGTGTCCTCTTCACTGGTATAAATTAAACGGTCCTTTAATTTGAGCCAGGCAAATGTGTAAAAATTGACGGACAAGGTGTATTTTGTAGAATATTCGGCGAAAATCACTTTTTTGACGGAAATATATAAAATATATTTGTGTATGTCGGAGATTTTGTGTAATTTTGCACTCGAATGGGCTGTTTTGTATTTCGCGAGCGTGTATATATACGCGTGAAGAAGATGATTAAATAGGCAAGAGCGGAAGGATGGGAGATTGGCTCTAGATAAACGACCGTTTGTTTTGGGCATTATTTCCGCAAATGCAAATACTATCATCCGTAATAGCCAATCGCCCCGAACAAAGAAATCGTTGCCCCGAGGGGGATGAACGAGTGAACGAATGAACGAGTGAGCGTTGAATGAATTAACGGGTGAAGGAATAGATAGAGTACTATCGTTCGGTACTATAAAAAGGAACGAAAAGATCTTTGACATAGTAGAATTGCCTAAAAAAGACGAGAAAAATAGATATTTTTTCGTTAAACGCTTGCATATGTCAGAAAAAAGCAGTAATTTTGCACCGCAAAATTGCAAAAAACAATAAAACTGACGAATATGGAAGCAGCATTAAGACAGCCGGTTCTGCAGGGAACTATCTCCGAAGAGAAGTGGGAAAGCCTTCATACTATTGAAGAGTTGGATTCTGCTCTCAAGAATGTTATTCATAAACATTTTCAAGGATAATGAGCTTGGAGGTGCGTATTGAGGATGAGGTGTTCTTGGATTTAGTTGAGTTCTATGAATACAATCTCAAGAAACATCCCACATTAGATGAGGCCACTGTTCTAAAGAAGGAGCAACGTCTTATTAATGAGTTAAAGAAATTGGGAACATACGCACCTACCGACCACAAGCAAACGCGGCATCTTTCATGGGTTCAAAAAGGTTATAAAGACTATTATGTTGATGGTTTTCATTTTGGATACAAAATAGAGACGATACCATCCGGAGAGAAAGTGGTTGTTGTTTACGAAGCGTGTCACGAACTACTTTTCTGTTAGTCGCTTACTAAACATTTTAACATACACAACGGCAATTCTACTAATCAATAGAGTTGCCGTTTTTTTTGTGCGTATACACCATTCACGCGCGATAAGAAAAGAAGATACTAATAACTACGAATAGAAATAGCAAATATAACTACGCACGGAAGAGGGCGAAAGAAACAGAGGATTGTGTCTTTTTTGAAAGAGGTTTTGGACAAAAAAAGACACAAGGTAGATAAAAAAGACACAAGCTTAGTCCGAAAAGGAACAAGCTGGATAAAAGAACATAAATAATGTCGCTATGTCGCTATTGAAAAGAAGAAAAAAGATGGAACTTTGAAACTTTGATGAGACTTTGTAAGAGCTTGTAAATGAGAGAGATATGTGCGAAAGTCTCAAAGTTTCAACAGTCTCACGCACAAAAAAAAAGAAAGCGACAAAGCGACAAAGCGACACGACATTTTTCGCAAAAAGTGCAGAAAGTGCAAAGCCAATTTTTGCGTTGAATGGGGTAGGTGACGGTAGTCTGTGGGTAGCTGAATATCTAACGAAAAACGAACGAAGATCTAACTAATAACTAACGATTGGAAGGTAAGAACCTCGAAGTTGAGTAGGAAACAGACACAAGCTTAGTCCGAAAAGGAACAAGTAAAAATTCTGAACAGGTAATAACCTGCATAAAAGTAGGACATAATAAGGATATAATAAGGTTCAAAGTACGTGTGAGAAAAGTGAGACAGTTGAGATAGTTGAGTGCAAAGTGTCTCAAGAATCTCAAGAATCTCAGTGCAAATTTTTAAGAACCGAAAGAGAAAAGATATAGAAAACAACAAGATATGGCAAATGAAATAAAGACATACGGGCAAGAGGAGAATGTGGTTGTATATCGCAGCGCAGACAACGCAGTGCAATTAGATGTACAACTGGCAGAGGAAACGGTATGGCTGACTCAAAAACAGATGGCAGATTTATTCCAGAAGGATCAATCTGTTATCGCTCGTCACATCAACAATATCTTTGCAGAGGGTGAGTTGGATAAAAGTAATATGCAGATTTTGCATAATACTCAATTCAAATACAGACCGACAGCGGTATATAATTTAGATGTCATCATTTCTGTCGGTTACCGTGTAAAGAGCCAAAGGGGTGTTCGGTTTAGACAATGGGCAAGCCGTATTTTGAAAGATTATTTATTGAAAGGATATGCTCAGAATCCGCATCTTCGTTACATGGAGCAACGGATAGATAGCAAATTACAAGAACATACGGAGCAGATACACGAATTACAAGACAAAGTAGATTTCTTCATTCGCACATCACTGCCTCCGCGGGAAGGGATATTTGTAGACGGGCAGATTTATGACGCGTATGAGTTTGTAGATGAGTCAGTATTGACAATGCTGAGTGAGAAAAAGCGCGGGGTTGAAGTAAAAGTTTACACGAAAGAAGTTACGAAAGCGCTGAAACTGGCAGGTGATAAATTTAACAGCCAATACGGAAACTTATCTCTCCATCAAACGAACCGCGTGCATGATCGGTTTATGATTATTGACAACCAAACAATTTATCTCATCGGAGCATCATTAAAAGATGCGGGCAAACGGCTCTTTGCCTTCACCAAGATGAGCGCCACGCATATTGAGGAGCTAAAGAAACTATTGTAGAACAATATTAAAAGTACGCGCGGAAGAGTGCAAAAAAAGATGGCAGAAGAAAAGAAAAAACATTATTGGTTACATCGAATAACCGGTGGAGATAATGGCTGGCTATTGTCGTATCCTCTTCTTCATAAGCACTGCCTATTATCTACCGGTTGGAGTTTCTTGTCTTGCGATGCCTATGCAGACGAAATACAACGACGTGGGTTGTTCGCTATTAAGGATCTTTATGAGTTAGAAAGTGCTACTTGGGCTAGGAATGCATACAGTCTACTTCACTTTGTCCATGATATGCACAAAAATGATGTAGTGGTCGTCCCAGAGGGGAGATACATTACTATATATAGGTTGACCGATGACAAAATCCTCACTAACGAAAGTATCTGGAAATCATATCTCTCTGAAGTCGGCGTCAAAAAAGAAGATGAGGGATCCTTAAGTAAAGATGGCAAGGGGATTGATTTGGGATTCTACAGAAGAGTTGAGCCTTTGACCGTAAAGATTCTTCGCGATGAACTAGGGGACGGACTGTATAAGAAAACGCGAACTTTGCAAACTAATTTGGAGATAACGGATGTTGCTGATGAGATAGAAAGACTAATTATTGAGTTTTCTATTAACAAAAGTACCTCAAAACCTGGCCCCATTGATTATGAGCAACTTATCAATGACCTCGAGCATCAGTTGGATGAAATTAACGCGGAGGAAAAGTTTGAAGACCGTTTGTCCGAAATGTTTAATGTCATGCGGGCATCGATGCGAAATGGCATTAAATTTAAAGGGCGCGGAGAAGATAAAAGTGGTCTTCTAGCAGACATACTTATTGCTTATTCTGATATTGAAAGCGATATAGAGAAAAATATAGAAACAATTGATAGTGTAATTGCTGCTTATATGCGAGGAGATATACTTTCGAGCATAGAGGAATTAAAAATATGGTGGGACAAACAAAAAATGCATGGAGTTCCATCTTCGTCTATCAATAAGAATGATGTTAACTTTAGAACACGCCTTAAAGATAAAGACATAAAAGTATTTAAAGAAAAGGATTTATTCCATGTGCCATTTAGTGAACGCGGTACAGTAACGACAAAAAGGTTTAGTATCCCCGGCTATCCGTGTTTGTATCTAGGAAAGTCTATCTACGTATGTTGGGAAGAAATGAAACGCCCCGCGTTGAGTGACTTTGCGACAAGTGCATTTGTTGCAAAAGACAAAATAAATCTTTTGGATTTACGTTTAAAAAAGAAGATGCATTCCGCAGTAGAATGCGAGAACTTTATAAAGATGCTTCCTGTCATTTTGGCATGTTCTCTAAAAGTTGCTAGTGAAAAAGACAATTTTAAGCCAGAGTATATTTTACCGCAGTTACTATTGCATATTATTGTTGTGAACAATCAAGAAACCTCAAAGAACCATAAAGCCAATCAAGAAGAAACGCAATTAGAAGGTATAGAATATACATCGACTGCAGTTATTGATGATTTGGAGTTTGTTACTATGGAGGACGAAGAATCTTTATTTCTTGCCGATTGTATAGTACTTCCTGTAAAAATTAACAATCAGACAACAGGAGAATATTGCCCTGATTTGATTAATAAATTTGAATTAACAAGACCTAAATACTACGAAAGCGAGTACATTAAAGATTCTTTAGCATTTATAAAAGAATACATATCCGCGCTGAGTGTATCCAATGGTGCATTAGTAGAGTCTTCTGAAACATCGAAAAGAAGTTATAATGTTTCGTATTTTTCATACATGGAACACATTCTAAGATTGTCAGAATTTAATCAACTAGACGAGAAAGGTTCTTTGAAACCGAAAAATACATCAAAGTAATTAGGATATAACTTAAAAACTTTTTTAACATGAAAACTTACACATTTTGGAACAACAAGGGAGGAACGGGGAAAACAAGTCTCTGTTTTCAAACATCGGTACAGTATGCTATTGACCATCCACAAGAACGCATACTTGTGATTGACTTATGCCCACAAGCTAATTTGTCCGAGTTGATGCTTGGAGGCTTGGAGGGACATGGTAATGCTCATCTCACTGGTCTATACAGTCATGGCGGACGTAGAGTAACTATAGGTGGTTATTTTGATGACCATCTTAAATCATCTTACACGATGATACCTGGATTCAATCCTCATAATTATCTATGCCTGCCAAATGCTGTTAATGTTTCCGTGCCGAATAATGTTGACCTGTTGGCGGGAGATCCATATGTAGAACAATTGGTTAATTCCATGTCAGCATTGGCATCTATTAATGTAGCCAATATTAATACATATATAGCTGTTGTTAGTTGGTTAAAGGATTTCCTATGTGCTGTTCAAGAAGAGTACAATGTTGTATTTATAGACACTAATCCTAGTTTTGCAATCTATACTCAAATGGCAATCGCAGCATCTGATTTCCTTCTTGTCCCACTTACGGCAGACGATTCATCGGTGCGAGCTGTATACAATTTATTGGCATTAGTATATGGGATTAGTGCAAGTGCAACTATTACAAACACCTTTTATAACCAAATGAAATCAGCAGGATTACCATTACCTAAGATACACATGGTGATAAAGAACAGATTAACACAATATATGGGCGCTGCGAGAGCGTATAATGCAGTGCTTAACTCAATTACTTCTTTAATCGGCCATCTAGGTAGTACATATGGACAAACATTAAGTTCTGCTTTTTCTACCATTGATGTTAGAGATTTTCAATCGACAGGTGTAGTAGCGTATGCACAAGCTAAAGTATTTTCTCAATTATCTGCCGGTAATACCCTAGTAGATGGGAATCCCGTGCAACTAACAGCTCAGAATATCCAAAATTGTGCTAATGAGGTGGCTCAAATAGTAGCGCTCTTATAATGCATACGGGTATAGGTCATTGGGTTGACCTATGCTCACAAAAAAGCTCGCACGCGCAAGAGAATAAATAAGGAGAAAATAATATAAAATACAAAATAATATGAAAAAATTAAATGAATTACAATCCTACTTGACAAGGTTGAGAGGATTGATGTTAACCTTAATCATCCTGTGCTCTATCGGCATCGGAAATGTGTGGGGGCAAGCGAGTACTCACACCAGTAACGTTACCCTTAATAACGGGTCGAACTGCTCTAACTGTTCCATAGTGATTAGTGGAAATACTTTTAGTGGAAAAAAATTGGGTACTAGCAGTAAGACTGGTTCAACATCATTCACTGTCCCCGCCGGTGTTACTACTGTGTATGTTCATGCTGCACGATGGAATGGAGATGGCGGAAATATTAATGTAACTAGATCAAGTGGTACTGTTTCACCCACTTCTCTTTCATTAACAGCAGATGCAGGAGTTTCCGGAAATGGTAGTACATTTACATTAAGTACTCCTGGTAATGCCACGACGTCTTACTTTTTCACATTGACTCTTCAGTCTAAAAATACAGAAACGACCATTACTCTTACTACATCGAACAAGCGTGCTGTGGTATGGGGTGTCAATACTGCGAGTGCTACCAAAACGTTCAATTTAAAGGTGCCAGATGGTACAGGAGGGTACACTACGCGTAGTAGCCAAGAGTCTTCTGCGATGACGGAAGCAACTGCCACAGGCGGCCATAGTTGCGGTAGCGGTTTGGCCGGATATTATGCATCCATATGGGTGACAAGTGCCATTTCTACACCAACAAGCACATACCCGAGCCCTGTTTATACCAGCAGTAATATCGATGCGAGTTCAGTAGCAAGCGGTAGCAATCTTTATCCTGTGTTTACAAATGATGCAGGAAAATATCTAACCAATCCATCTTGTGCGGCAGTCAAGACTCTATCTTCTATAGCTATTACCACTCAACCTACAACGACAAAATATCTTGTAGGCGAGACATTCAGTTCTGCCGGTGCGGTTGTGACAGCCACGTATTCAGATGCGACAACAGCTACTGTTTCTGCCAACTGGACACCGACGACAGGTTTGGTCGCTGGTAGTAATACCATCACGGCATCCTATACGGAAGGCGGAGTAACCAAAACAGCTACTACTACAGTCACTGCCTATTCTGTAACTGTTCAAAAGAAAGACGAGGACGGAACGACCATAGCTGATGCAGGAGTTACTGCTTCTGCTTCCGGTCGTTCATTAACTGCCAGTGTAGGTAGTACACATTATGTATTCAAGACATGGAAATATGGAACGGCTTCTGGAACGAGCATTGCATCTGCGACAAGCGCAAGCACCTCGCTAACTGGGACACCATCAGCAGCAGTTACTGTTATTGCGGAGTTTTACAAACCATGTACCGTTACATGGAGTGTGAATGGAAGCACCTATTCCACTACGGCAAATGTGTCGTACAACACGACGACTTCTACTCCGGCGAATCCGAGTGTGCCACCAACATGTACGGGAAGTACATTTATGGGATGGACAGCAACGCAGAATTACACTGGTGATTCTGCTCCGGGAAATATGTTCAATGGTACTTCACCAACAATTACGGGAGATATAACATTCTACGCAGTATTTGCGGATGAGGATTAATGAATGAGAGAAAGGATGTTTAACAATTAAAATTGAAACGATTATGAAAGCAAATTTTAATATAGCAAAAAATGTTCGTAACTCTCGTTCTATCAGTGCGTTAAGTACATTGAGAAAGTTACAAAGTATAGGACTCCTCCTTTGCGCCCTAATGATAGGTAGTTTGCAGGTGTGGGGAACAGATTACGTTCTTGTAAAAAACATCAGTAACTTATCTGCGGGAGACAATGTGTTGTTGGTTAGTAATGCTACTGATCATGAAGCACTTGGTACTACACAGAATAACAATAACAGAGCATCTGTCAGCGTAACTATTTCCAGCGAAACGATATCAAGTCCAGGAAATACTATCGATGTCTTAACTGTAGGGAAAGATGGCAACTATTGGACATTTTATTCCAATAATGGTTCCGGCACGGGTTGTCCCGGTTACTTGTATGCAGCATCTAGTAGTAGTAACTATTTGAGGACACAAACCTCGAATGACAATAACGGAAAATGGACTGTATCTATTTCTGCTGATGGGACAGCATCTATTGTCGCAAATGGCACAAATACGCGTAACGTGATGCAGTATAATAGCAGTAGCCACATTTTTGCATGTTATTCTTCTGCAAGCCAAAAAGCCGTATTCATATATAAAGAAGCTCCGTCTGGTTATACTGTGACTATCACTAAAAATAATGATAGTTATGGTACAGTCACGCAAAATTCTGTGACGGGTGTTACAAGTGGAACGTCAATTTCCGCAAGTGGTAATGTGCTGAGTGTGGGTGCTACGAATGTGACGGCGACACCTAATTCGGGATATAACTTCACGGGTTGGACAGGTATCCCTGGAGGAGGAACAGTAACGGGTAATGTAACTGTTACAGCGAACTTTGCGGCGGTGTCGTATACCAATTATCGTACATTGTGTTCGACGACAGATCCGAGTTTGTCGGTAAGTCCGGCAAGTCTGAATGAGTTGGATTATATTGTAGGAAGTGGTCCGAGTGCGGCAAAGAGTTTCAGCATGAGTGGAAGCAATTTGGAAAGCGGTACGCTGACTGTTACTGCTCCGACGAATTTCCAAGTAAGTAAGGCAAGCGGTTCCGGTTGGGCAAATAGTATTACGTTTACCGGTGTAAGCGGCACATTAGCAGCGACTACCGTATATGTACGCTTGGTAACAGGAAAGAGTGCCGGTGAATATTCCGGCAATGTGGAAATTACCGGTTGTGGGTTGGAGTCTGCAGTCAATGTGGCATTAAGCGGAACGGTGTTCAAGCCAACGATTATAGCTACTCCGGCAAGTGTAAGTTGGAGCACTGCTGTTGGTGTAGCTCCTACAACACAAAGTGTAACAATTACCGGAACTCACCTGAAAGGTGCTATTTCTGCGACCTTAAACGGAACAGACGCCGGTTCATTCAGTATCAGTACAACCAGCATAGCCAAAGCAACCGCAGAAGGAGCCGGTGGTACAATAACCATCACTTATACAGGTTCTTACGCTGCAACAACAACCAAAACTGCCAATATCCAATTGACAGCTTCGGATGCCACGACGGTTAATGTACCTATTACATTTAATGTGATAACTGATCCTAACTTGTATTTCTTGACAGATCTGGAAGATATTAACCCTAAAGATAAGGTGATTATTGTTGCAACACTGAATGTATCCTTGGGAGAAGAGTTGCGAGAGTATTATGCTCTTAAAAATGCAACAACGACAAGTACCTATCCTCCTGATGCAATAGATGTTGAGGAAATGATTTCTTCGAACAAGCAAACATTATCCTATAGTGGCACCGATCTGCAATGGAATATCAATTATAATAGTGTAAGCGGGGAATTTACTATCAACCGAGACGGAGATGATGATGTATTCCTCTATTGTATAGATAATAATAAAGGTTTAAGTGTTGGTACATCTGGAACAAACAATACATACGTCATTGACGATGATTATATTAAGAGTAGTGCACTGACTCGTTACCTTGGTGTTTATAATAGTGATGATTGGAGAACATATTCATCACCAAGTACAAATATTAATGACCAAGCATTTTCGTTCTATACTCAGCCATCGACTGATCCGTACGTGACATTAGGAGCAAGTTTCAGTGAGTTTACGTATGAATATAATCATGGACCAAGTACGCCGCAGAGTTTCACGATTAGCGGTGCAAACTTGAGTGAAAACCTAATTGTTACTGCACCGAGCAATTATCAGGTATGTAAGACTATTGATGGAACTTACACAAACTCCGTTAGTTTTACTCCTTCCACGGGAACGGTAAGTGAGCAGACAGTATATATTCATTTGGCGGCCGGATTGGCAGTGGGCGATTATGACTATGCACAATCCGGAGGTTTGAGTGTAACCAGTACCGGTGCCGATGCTGTCAAAGCGGCATTGGAAGGTAGTGTAACGCCTGAGACATTTACCGTAACAGCCACGAGCAACAATGGTAGTTATGGTTCTGTCAGTCCTGCTTCTCAGAATACGAGTACAACGGCGACAATTACTGCTACTCCCGAGAGTGGTTATAGAGTAATCAGTGGAGCAGGTGGTTATACCGTTACTTCCGGAACTGCGACTGTAGTTAACAATGGTAACAACACGTTTACAGTAACACCTACCACAGATTGTACAGTGCAGATTAACTTCGAGGCAATTGTGATGCGCAATGTAACATGGAAGAATAACGGAATAGAATTGACGGCAATAGAGCGTGGCTCTGCTTCTACTATTGTAGAAGAAGGAGGACATGTATCAGCGGTGCCGGCAGCTTTGGCGTCAGGCGGAGAAGGAAAATCATGCGACACAGATAACTATCCTACTTTCGTTGGTTGGACTGCTAATCCAATAATAGGAAATAGTGCCAGTGCTCCTTCAGATCTTTTCGCAGATGCTGCGCATGCTCCAATAGTATCCGGAGGTGATGTGGTATATCATGCTGTCTGGGCGAAAGGAACGGGTGAAAGTCCTAAAATTACTATCACGTCAGCAGATTGTACTGATAATGAAGTTGCAAACCAATACAGCACAATAGATTGGTCAGTTACTGCGACGGATGCTTTAAGTTCTACCATATCAGGAAAAGTAAATGCTGTCAAAAAGGTAGGATATTTGCAAGTCAACAATAGTAAAACTCCGCACCCATATAATACCGATGCGTTGCCGAGTGCTATTACGCATATAAAAATCACTCAAAATGGTGGTACGTGCCGTGCTTGGACACCTTATTTGTCGGCAACGATGTCTAATCCCAGTGGAGTTAGTGCGACCGCATTAGAAGCAAAAACTCCAGCAAGCACATCCGGTTCCGTTGAATGGGACGTAGATGCCGCAGAGAACTTCAAATACTTCCGGCTTTATGTAGCAAGCGGCGCCACACAAGTTGGTTCTATTGAAATCAGTTTCGGAACTGCAGGCTATGAAAGTTATATTACATCTTGTTCTTGTGAGGCATATTCTATGCATTTCGGAACGCGTGATGCAAGCGACTGGAGCGACAAGGACTCGTACTGCTTCCAAGAGAGTACTGATCCTGATGGCAATACGGGTGTCTATTGGTATTTGAACGACTTCGAGTTGCCGGCAAAACCGCACTATTATGTGGGTTGGCAGGGCAGTTGGAATACTACTGATGCCAAGTCAGCAGATGCGGACTTCAGCGATTTGGTATATGGCCTGTTAAGGGCAAATAGTTGTGGAACGCAGACACTCGGTACCTATAGTAGTGGCAATAACCAAGGTGCTATCGGTACTTTGCGCGTGCGCTCGAGCTATACTGATAATAATAAATATATAGACTTTATACCTGGTGGCTATGTGCTGCGGTTGTCGGATAATAACGGTTCGTCTTATACCAGTACGGAATTTGTTGCGGCAAGTGCGAACCTGACCGAAACCGTTTGGACTACCAATGTGATGACGGTAAGCGCTGCACTGGCTTCCAGCGGTAAATACTTTGTTGATTTGAAGACGAGTTCAGACCATGTATGGGCACCGAACATGTCTGAAGTAGCCAACATCAGTTCGATGGGTTACAAGAAAGATGGTGGTAGCAGTGCCGGTTCTTGGGGAACAGGCCTGAGTGCAGGTATGCGTGGTAAGTTCCGTATCTGGGCAGACAACTGTTCAAAGAACTGGAATGCACATTTCGTGCCATATTATCATCTGAGTTATGACGGCAACGGAGCGGGTGTAACGAATCTGCCTGAAGCATCAGACGATAAGAGTTGCGAGGGTAATGATGCGGCACGCACTGTGATCGTTTCTTCGACCGTTCCGACACGTGATGGCTATACGTTTATCGGTTGGAACACAGCTCCTGGTGGAGATGGAACAGCAAAGTCAGCCGGCGATAACATCGTGCTGACATCAGATGTGACGTTGTATGCACAGTGGGCACAGAACTTCACGGTTACTTATGATCTCGACGGAGGTACAGCTTCACCCGCTTGTGCTGGTGGTACATATTATGTAGGTGAGACTGTGGATGTATGTGGTAGCACGCCGACCCGAGTATCGTCTGAGTTCACTGGATGGCTGGTTTACAAGACCGGTGACAAGAGTACAACCGTGACTGTCAGTGCCGGACAATTTACTATGCCCGCATACAACGTAACGGTGGAGGCACAATACACTACCGTTTATTGGAGAATTACCTATAAGACAGAAGGTGATGCTACGATTGCGACGGATGATGTACCTCGCACGATGGAGACTACACTGCGTGATGAAACTCCTTGCGTGGGATACTCGTTCGTAGGATGGAGCACGTCTAAGATCACCGTAGAAACAACGACCAAGCCGACGGCTACGCTGATTGGTAAGGGTGGCGCAAGTTACACTCCGACGGCAGATATTACGGTTTATCCGGTATTTGCGAGAGTGGAAGGAGCAAGCGATAAGAATGATGTGATTACATACGAAATAAATGGAGGTGTTGGGTCATATACAGCCTTTAGTAACGTATCCTATGTATCCGATGCAAAATATGCAGGATGTACGACAAAGACGGATACTGACCTTCAAACTAATGGTACTAATGGTATTGTGACAACTACATCCGGAGGTAGGTTGAAACATATCCAAGTGGTATTTGCGACAGCCTGTGCTGCTAGTAGAGGTATACAAGTGTATGGAAAGAATACTGCATATTCTGCCTTTGCAAGTGGCAGCTTCCCAACAGGAGCAGCTGCCGGAACGGCAATCGCTTCAGCCTCAAAGGTAAATGCAGCATACAACGGAGAAGAAACCTTCGAATTACCTGCTGCTGATGAAGAATTCGAGGATGAATACAATTATATAGCCATTACAGGTACCGGAGGAAGTCCTCGTATCACTTCTATCAAGGTGACGTGGAGTACCGGTACTACGTACTACGCAACTCATTGTGAGACCAAGACCGATGTGACGATTACATATGATGCAAATGGCGGTACAACGACTTGCGGTAACGGAAGTCATCAGGTAACATGGGATTATGCTGATGGCGGAGCCGGTGCTCCTGCATTGGCTGAAAGTCAAACTATTTGTAGCGCTGCAACTCGTGATGGTTATGTACTGCATGATTGGACAACGAGTCAAGATGGTAGTGGTACGCACTATAATCCTGGTCAAACAGTTACCTCTATGGATGGCGACAAGACCTTGTATGCACAATGGGATCGCGTATATACGGTAACATTCGTAGATCATGGTCTCGGAGGTGGAGATGTTAATGTAATTCGCACTCAGGCAAGTCTCGGTGCTACAATCAGTGTTCCTGGGGCAACGACTCCGTGTACGGATGAAGTGAATGAACCGGATGAGTACACTTGGGAGTTTGCCGGTTGGGGAACTGTAGATAACCTTTCCAAGTCAGTGGCACATCATATCGTGATAGCTTCCGGAACTGGAACATATGTTCCTGAAGATGACATGACCTTATATGCCGTTTATCGCAAAAACATTGGTACAAGTGATGCTTTTGATATCGGTACGAGCGGTGCATATAAGATTAGTGTACAGCAAAGTGGTCCGAAGACCTGCTATGCTACCACAAAGAACGCAGGAGGTACAGCATATTATTGCAGCACCGATGCCAGCAGCGCAGGAATATTCTATCTTGATTATGTCAACTCTGGCGTAAACCAAGGTAAATACACCTTGCGTAATAGTGATGGTGAGTATATTGGTCATACAATGAGTTCTGCTAATCTAACGCATAGTCTCGAAACGCCGGAATACTATAATTTGGTAGATGTATCCGGTTCAGGTTGGCGCCTGCAATATGCAAACGAGACGACGCGTTACTTCTCTCATGGATCAGGCTCGTCAGATAATAATTATTCGGCAAAACAAGAGACGAATAAATGCACTCTCACCCCTGCAGATAGGTCATACTATTACACGACGATGAGTTGTGGAGATGACTTTAGCATTACTTTCCATGACAACGGTGGCGTTATCTCATGGAAGGTAGGTCATGCAGAAAGTACTTACCAACATTTAAGTGACGGAGAGGAAGTGAGTGTATTCCCGACAGCTACGTTTGACGGATGGACGTTCCTCGGTTGGCGTACCTCTAATTACACGGAAAACACCTCGGCTCCTGAAGCATCTACTATATATGGCGGAACAGATGGTGAGAGTGGTAATCACTTCTTCATCTCCAGCAATACTGATATGTATCCAGTCTTCACGCGATTCGAAGATAACGAACCGATAGACTTAGTGAATGGTGGAGATTACTATATCTATTTCTTGGACGAAGGCAGCGACGACGGTTATGGAGCTGCAAGACGTGTATATGCAACTTCCTATGCTGCATATAAGCGCTACAGTAGTACCGCTATATGTACATCGGCAACAGAATTTACGTTTACTAAGTTAGAAAACGGCAACTGGACCATTAAGGATAAGAGCACGGGCGAGTATTTATACGGAATCGCCGATGACGATTTGAAACAGCAAGCCAGCGCAACAGGAGCCGAATGGACATTGACATTGAATGGAAGTCAATTTGATGCTTTCCATGTAGGAACCAGTTATGGTCAAATCTCTGCATTTGGAGATGGTACAAGCGCTACGTTTATGAACTATCGCCGTACGAATATAGGAACGAATCCTTCCTACCACCGCGTATATCTTGGTAGTTGTACGAACCGTACATTTACGACTAATCCTTCGACGACGCCTGAGATTGATTTGAAAGGTACAGCAGTGGTAACGGCTTCGCAAAACGGAGCAATTCGTGCAACAAACGTGCTGACTGTTTCTGGTCATAATTTGACACCGAGTACAGGAACAATCACGATTAGTTCGAATAATAGTGACATCTACTTCTCAAAGAATACTGATGATTCGTTTGCAGAAGGTAAGGCAGCTGCAGATAATCCGAAATCGTCTGTGACAGTAACGGCTAATAGCAGCGGTATTGTTGCCGCAACAGCGATTTACGTGCATTACAAGCCGACCGGCAATACCGATGGCGTAACGAACGTAACCGTAACAGCGACCTATTCTGGTGCAGAAGATGCAACAACAACCGTGAAGGCTCGTCGCGTCAAAGAAAACTTCGTGATTGCAGCTAAGGTTGCCGATAGTTGGTACGCGCTGCCTGCGAACATGAGTAGCAGTGACGTTTATGCACCGACGCTGATTGAAGTAGATGAAAGCAGCAATGTAGCCTATGGTCCCTCAACGGTAGCATATAAGTTGTGGCCGGTGAAGACAACGAATGGTTCGGGTAACCGCTATGCGGCTGCTGGTGATGAAGTTCGATTCACAGGAAATAGTGATAACGCATTGTGGGCTAACAATGCTTCATCTGGTACGACCACAGGTATCCGCAACTGGGCAGTTGTGAATAGTATAGATGATGGAGGTAGCGGTTCCGGTGAAGATCTTGATGAACGATATGAGTGGGTTATAAGTACTGAGGACGGTGATGCTTACACTATCAACACGAACCAAAGTAACAACAAACGCAATTTGGTAATTTATCGTAAGAATGGTCAATTAGTATGGGCTACAAACGGTAGTTGCGTAACCAATGAGTTACACCTTATTCCATTAACCGAGCGCGCGACAATCAATATTATCCCGCGCGAGTGGAAAACGAATGGATTGGTATTTGCAATTGCAGCAGATAATAATATCTCGCTGACTTCCGGTCACACAACCGCTAAGATTGGAACAGGCGATGCGGCAAGTGCAACTATCACACGCCATTCCACTGGTGGTTATGGATTATACGAAGTAGCATTGCCTGATTTGACTAGCCACTATGGTAAAGTGCTGACACTGAAGATGAAGATTAGTGGCGTTGACACCTATGCGACAGCAACCATTCCTATCATCGTCAATGCGAATGCGAGCACGAAAGATAACACGCCGTTCAGTACATTAGGTGCCGAATCCCAAAACTACGATGTTGTTGTCTTGAGTGGCAAGACGCTGACAACAAATGCCATTGCTAGTGGTGCATGCAAGTTCCAGAACTTATATCTCTATCCTGGTGCAACATTGGTTAATACCGCTAATGGCAACCTGAGCGTAAGTTATCTGGAGATGCGTGGAGGTATTAAGGGTATTGATGCCAAGAGTTCGCTCGAGCAAGATGTACCGCGCTTGTTGTTAGGTAAGTCAATGAGCAGTACAGCAGGTGCAAACCTCGATATGTATGTCAATACCGCGCACTCGTACGCACTGAGTGTTCCGTTTGATGTGACGCTGTCGAATGTGAACTTCGCGAACTCGCTGAATACCACAACAAGTGCTCCTATCAATGGTGCATTGGATGCTCAGTTCATGATTATGGAATATGATGGGGCTCAACGTGTATCTACCGGAAAGGGTTGGAAGCATATCACTTCTACGGAACGTGTACTGCATGCCGGTGAAGGTTATGTGCTGCAAGGTAAGCGCCCGAAGGGTCAGCCGTTCGCAGTCATCCGCTTCCCGTTCACGGGTGTAAACAGTTGGGCGGATAATACCAACGGAGAGGTAGCTAAGTCGGATATACCAATCTATGCACATAATGGCGGTGCAACCACTCCGGATAATGAGAAGGGCTGGAACTTGATTGCTAACCCGTACATGGCTACTATCTCGTATAGTGGACAAGACGAAGGTTGGGCGGCTGACTTCACCGTAGGAACGCTCGAGAAGACAGACACCGATCCATGGGATGGCAAATATGAATGGGAGAGCAAAACCAATGCATACGTGACGATGCCGAATGACTCGTACACAGCCTTCCCGCAGTATCGTGCAAACTCTGCGCAAGCGGTATTTAAGCCGTTTATGAACTTCTTTATCCAGACGGATGCAGATGGTTCAGTAACGTTTGACCGCTCATTGAGAGCATCTGCTCCGCGTCATCTCCTTGCTCTGGCAGCGAAGGCACAACCGATATATGCAGATATCAACCTGACGCACGGAGAGGCATTTGCGCAAGCAGGTCTGACGATCGATGAGAATGCGACTGCCGGATATAAGTTCGGCGAAGATCAAAACATCTTCGAGAACCGTGAGGCGTTGGATTACCTGAAGATGTATACCATTTCGGATGACCATTATCTGGTAGGTAACACGCTGACACCGGCAGAGACGGCAGAGATGATTCCGCTCGAGTTCTATGCTCCAAATATGGAAGGCGAATATATCTTCAGTTTGGATGAAAACTCTGACATTGATCGTCTGGAATATGTGATCCTGTATGATGCCGAACTCGGTCTGAACACCAACCTGTTAACCGATGATTATACGGTAGAGTTGGATAAGAGCGGATTAATCGAGAACCGCTTCTCGCTTGGTCTGAAGATCAAAGAGAAAGATAACTCAGCGACAGGAATAGACGATGTGGGCGGCAATCCGGAACAACCGTATAAGTTCATTTATCGCGACAAGATGTATATCTTACGCGGCGGTAAGTTGTACGACGCGACGGGTAAACAAGTGCAAATCAATAAATGATTTTGATGTGTAATGAATTAACGAATGAATGTTGAACGAATGAAAGAGTTAAGGATTATGAAAGCATTGAGATATTTATTGATCGTAATGGGTTTGATGAGCGTGCTGAGCATTAGTGCTCAGGCGCTCGCCCAACAGCCGGAAGCACATATGCAATCCACGTCTATTTTGCAGGGGTCGGGGTCTACACTGCCACAGGCAGCAGCAGAAGGCACGTACGTTACAGGTACTACTATCGGAACCTATAGTCCTGCAAACGCAAGCGGTCCTAATCGCGCGAAGAAAGGCGATGATGATTGGGAGGATGACGATTGGGGAAACACCGATGATCCGTGGGCGACTCCGATAGGTGACGCGGCACTTCCGTTGGCGTTGCTCGCGCTCGCATATGTGGGCGTACGCGCGTTCCTTAATAACAAAAGAAAAATGACACAAAAATAACATCATTTAACATATTTATCATGAAGAAAATTTTCTTATTGTTTGCTTGCGTGTGTGCAACAATTGCAATGCAAGCGGAAACATTTGTCAAAGTGACAGATGCTTCCACACTCCAAGATGGAGACAAAGTAGTAATGGCTTATGCCACTGCGAACAAGATTAGTGCAGGGTTCTCGGACACCAAGAAATTTATTATGGCTTCAGATGCCGTATTCTCCGAGAACCAAGTTACTCAAAGCGACCCCACCGTTATTACACTGAAGAAAAGCGGTAGTTACTGGAACCTCTATATCGGCACCAAACCTATCGGACACGCCAGTGGCAGCAACGATTTGGATACAAAACAAAAGACAACAACCAATTTTGCTATCAGTATCGAGAATACCGGCATCGCGAAGATTGTCAGCCAGACGCCCGGAAAGAATAGTCAGGAAGTGTATTTCCGTTACAATGCGGGTTCACCGCGTTTTAACGTATATGCATCCAATAGTACAGCTGTAGATATCACTCTTTACAAGTTAGACGAGTCCACCATCCCGGAGGTAACACCCACATCGGTAGAGCTGAACAAGAGTTCCTTGGACTTGCGCGTAGGTGAGGCAGAGACCCTGACAGCAACCGTGAAGCCCGTAGAGGCAGAGGACAAGACCGTCGCATGGGGTACAACGGATGCTAACGTAGCTGCTGTCGTGAACGGCACCGTCACCGCTGTCGCAGAAGGAACAGCGAAGATTTGGGTGAAGGCAACGGCCGCTGAGAACGTAAGTGATACATGTGTGGTAACCGTTCTGCCGGCTGAGGCTACAGGCGATGCGACCTATAACGCGGTGCAGGATGCATCATATCTGCCGGAAGGCGCCAAAGTGTTCTTCGGCACCATCAAGGACGGCGAGAACTACGTCATGGGTCAGTACGTGTCCGGCAATAACATCAAAGGCACGGCGGCCACATACGGCGAGAACCGTCACAGTGTAACCGCTCCGCTGCAAGTGGCTTATACCGTTCATATCGAGGACGGAAAATATATGTTTGTGGATCATGACGGCAAGTACCTGCGCACGATTTCTTCCAGCAAACTGGGTAGCGGCGAGAATGACACGTACGCCAAGTGGACGCTCGGTGAGATTAACGAAGATGACGCAACCGTTGTTCTGACGGCTACGAACGGCAAAGGTATATACAATAACTTCCAAGGCACCAATGACCTGTTCAATATCTACGAGAGCGTAGGCGACGGCAGTTATCTGGCCAAGACCGTGCTCTATTCCGACCAAGCGCCGGCATGGGTAAATCCGGAGAAGAACCCGAGCATGGTAGCTTCCGGTGATGCGCTGACGATTGAAGGTGATGTATACACCCTCGATTGGGGCAAGCAGGAAATGGACGAGACAAGTCATGACTGGGGTGACAGCCGTAAATTCACCATCACCGTCACCGATTTGGCGGCAGACGTAGAAGTGACCCTCGATCAGACCGGCGAAGAGTTCTACTGCGGATGGGTAGCTTCCGGTATTAAGAAAGATCGTACGACACCGGCCGAGATCACTGTTTACTGGGAGGCCGCCAGCAAAGGTGTTTACACCGGTACGCTGCGTTTCCATACAGCCACCGAGGGCGTTGCAGATATCGTAGTCAATCTGCGTGCTGAGGCTGTTGACCAGACGACCGATCCGGAGTATCAACCGACGTTGACACTGTCCACTCACGAGATAACGCTGAACCCGAACTACGAAGAGGAATGCAGCGACGATGCTGAGCTTAGCTTCAGCGCCACCAATCTGGCGAAAGCACTCTATATCAAGTGGGAACACCCCAGCAGTGTTCTTTTCCAATATGCGTATGAGAATGACTGCATGGGAATCTTGGTAGGCAATAATCTGGATGCTTTGGCATTGAACGGTTCGCTCCAATATGCGGCAGGCGAGGATTATACGGATGTGCCGGTGCTGGTTTATGTTTCCAACCTGACATCCGAAGGCAGCTATAGCACCAAGATGCATTTCTATAGCCTGAAGGCCGATTCAAAGACGGAGAATGCTATCGACGAGTACGTGACGATTCATATCAATATGACGTCTCAACCGCAAGGCATCGAGGATGTGACGGACGGCGCGAAGGCGCGCAAGATCGTTCGCGACGGCCAAATCCTCATCATCCGCAACGATGCGGTTTATACCATAACGGGTATGAAGATTGAATGAGCTCGCTCGCGTATGTGAGCGTACGCGCGTTCCCTCTAATATTATGAGAGACAGGGTAGAAGCCCTGTCTCTTTGTATATGGCAAAGGATTAAAAAAGTTATGCAGATTTGGAGTTTAATTCCGAAATTACATAAAATTTTCATAGAAAAAATTTGGCAGTTTAGGAGAAAGATGTGCGCGATTTGCTAAAGATAAAAGACCAGATGCAATTCATGAAATTCATGAAACTATGTGCAGCCAGAATAGGTTCGTTATTCAATGCGACAGAGATAGGAGCGGAGATCGGTGTAGACGGTAAGACGATTAGTCATTGGTTGTCCGTATTACAAGCTTCCTATTTAGTAACATTGTTGCCGCCCTACTATGAGAATATCTCCAAGCGTATCGTCAAGACGCCCAAACTTTATTTCAATGATCCGGGATTAGCATGCTATTTATTAGATATCGAGTCTCCGCGACAGTTAGAGTTAGATAAGATGCGAGGAGCGATATTTGAGAACATGATCGTCATGGAGTGTATCAAACATCGCACGAATCAAGGCAAGGAGGGAAATGTGTTCTTCTATCGGGACAGCAATCAAAATGAGGTAGATATTCTCGTGAAAGAGGAGGGGCAACTATATGCCATAGAGGTTAAATCGGCTATGACCTATCAGCCAACATTTGAGAAGACATTGCGCAAATTGCCGGAATGGACAAGTACTCCGATAACTCGTAGAGCGGTAGTGTACACCGGGGATTTTGAGAATACCGCCGGAGAGATATGGCTACTTAACTACAAGCACATAGGGCAGATGTGGGACTGATGCGCGTGAGCGTACGCGCGTTCCTATAATTTAGCGCGGAGAAGTAAATGTAAATCTGTGCGAGTGATTGGGCGGCTGTGCGAGGCCGCCCATTGCTTTGCATAGATGGTCTCGGAGGCACGGAAATAAAGAGTCAGTTGCGGGATAATCTGCCAGCGGAGACAAAGATACGCACGGCCGCCAAGACCATAGACCGCCGGAATAGAGTAGGCATAGAGCACATCGTATTCATAACAATAAATGCGGTTGTCCCATTCGCGGGCATCGAACCATTGAAGGCGAAGCCGAAAGCCTAACCCCCGCCCTTCCCTCAAGGGAAGGGAATATGAAACGTCTTGGAAGATGGAAATACCATAGGTTAGGGGATTCGTGTTTAGAGGATTAGGGGTTAGGTTGGCATCGATGTTTGTGCGGAGAGACCAGCCGTTGTTGCGGTAATCCAACCATGCACGGGTGGAATAGGTAGCCTTTCCGCCTTTTTCTTTGGCACGAAGGCGGAAGGCGAGCCTACCTTCGTCTCCTCCCTGAAGGGAAGAGAGATTATTTCTCCACGCGTACTGCATCTCAAACAAGGCATCGTAGCCGAGGGAAGGGTATTGCGGAATACCATATTTGGGCCCGCTGAAATAAAAGATATCGCCGTATCCCCAGAAACGCCAGTTCTTGAGGCGCGTGATCTCAAAGCCCAGGTATCCGCCGTTCTCATCACCCAGACGCGAGGTCTCGGAAAAAGCATAGCCGAGGGCATTGTCGAAATAGGGCGAGTAATAACGGTATAGCGCGATAAGAGAGACGCCGGAAGTAGGGTAGAAACGGCTGCCGGCAAGGACGCCGAGTCCCCAGCGGGGCGAGTTTATAGCTTCGCCGTTTATTGGGTTTATGGCTTCGCCGTTTAGTGCTCCTTCGGAGCGTTTATAATTTTGAGCTGTCGCTATTTCTGCGAAGGCATCAAACCAACCGTGGTTGTAACGTGCTGAGGCGCCGACAACGGCTTGGTTATAGCCGCGGAAATAATGCTGATTATACGCCGCATTGCGATAAGGACGGATGCTATCAGACCAGATATTCTCGATTGCCGTCAGTTGAACTTGTAAGCGCTTGTGGCTTACCGTGATGTTGGCACCGACGAGATGATGCCACGTGGAGTCATTCGCGCGTTGGAGCGAATAGAGGGCACTGACATCGAGCCGCGTGGATTTATTCCACTCCCATCGAAGCGTAGCCCCTGCTCCATGAAGCCCTTCGCCATCCACGGAAGAATAATAGCGCAGCCCTTCCGTAGTCTGTCCAACGGAAGTGACGTAGGACGATCTGCTGGAACGGAAGACCGGCGCGAGAACCAGTCCTTGCCCGAAAGAGGCTTGGAAATTGCCTGCGACGAGTGTATGGAGATGTCCGATATCGCGGAGTTGGAGGTAACCGCCGTATTGGAGACTTCGCGCATCGCCTCCTGCGGGCCTTCTTAACTGCGCTCCGAAGATCACACGGCGCTGATAATCAAAGCGATAGCGCGTCTGTATGTACATGGGATCCGTACCTTCGAAAGACTCTATATTACGGGCGTCGATGCGCGTGATGAGTTCATGCTTGGCGTTGCGGAAGACGTCTTTCGCAGGTAGGCCTAACCCCGACCCTTCCCTAAAAGGAAGGGAGGAAGGAGATGTTTGATTGATTGTGACGAAGGGCAGGAGGTCACGGATCTCATAGTCCGCGAGACTCTGAATCATACGAAGTTCGTAGAGCGATTCGAAAGGATGTTTATCAGCATAAAGCAGGATGTCATCGATCTGACGAGGCGAGAGAAAATGCAATTGCGAGAGTTCTTCCTCGGAGGTATGATTCAGGTCAATGGGCGATTCGTGGAGGACATACAGATCGGATTGCAGTTGTTCGTAATCGATTTCGCCAAGTTCGGTCACGGCATTATAGATGTCCAATACGACTTCGTCGAGGTTTGGCCTAACCCCAGCCCTTCCCTGAAAGGAAGGGAGAATGAATAATAAGACTAATATGATTCGTATTTGCCTTTTCACTCTGCAAAAGTAGTAAAAATTTTGCAAGTGTGCAAAAAAAAATATAATTTCGGACTCCGCCAGCTACACTTTCCCCCGAAATTACGTTCGCGTCTTCGAGCGAACGACAATCTATTTAACAAAAATATATGTTTATACAAGTATAGCATATGATTTCTGTCAAAAATCTTGTACATTCCAAATTTTTGTAGTAATTTTGCGCCGAATTTAATCCAAAGGAGAAAAAGGAAAACGTCGCTGAGCTCCAAGAAAACGGAGAAGAAAACGATCGAAAACAATTTGGTAAATAAACAAAAATAAACACCTTCGACAGCATTAACGCTTGGCAGCGTTCCCGAAGCCTCGCCCCCGCCAGCCTACTTATAAGTAAACTTAACGTAGTCAGCCAGGACGATCCTTCACCGCCGAAGGCGGTACATACTGCTCGAAGGCGATAAACAAATGTCCATTGCATGGACTAAAAAAATGACAAAAATGATTTCTGCGTAAGCAAGAGAGGAACGCCACGCGGCAAGGAGATACATCTCCGACGAGCGGGAGCGAAAGAGAAAATGGATAAAAGGCGTTTGATACATATTATCGAATGGGTGATAGCGATAGCGGCATGCGCGTGGCTGGTATGGAAACTCGCGACGTATGAAGACTATGCGGCGTTAGGTGAATGCCTGCGAAGCATGGGCTGGGCGCAATGGCTCGCTATCGGATTATGCACCGCGCTGATGCCGGTAAACATGGCGCTGGAAGCATGGCGCTGGATGACTTTAATGGGTGAGGGAATGAACGAGTTAACGGATGAACGATTAACGTTTAGCGAAGCGCAGCGGCAGGTCTATTACTCCAAGCTGGCGGGACTGATCACGCCCTGGCGATTGGGCGAATACCCGGCGAGAGGGTTGCTGTTAACGAATGAACGAATGAACGAGTTAGGGAGTGAACGGATATGGCCCAAGGTGCTGTCGATGGGTGCGGTAGGAAGTGCAACGATGACCGGAGCAATACTGATTGCCGGCCTGCTGGCGATAGCGGTTCAGCCGTCTATTGTAGCGTATGTGGGCGGCAGTTATATGTACACGGTAGGCGGAGCAATGGTGCTGTTGACCGGCGTGTTCTTCCTGATGCCGAAAATATTCCGGCAGTGGGCCGATCTGCATTATGGATTGTTGTTCTATAGTCTGTTCCAGAGCTTTATACGGCTTGTGTGCTGGTGCGTGCAATTGATGCTGGTATTGTATGCACTAGGGGCCTTAGGAGACCTAGGAGTCCTAGGAGGCCTAGGGCTGACGCCGGTATATTACCTCTTCGTGACCATCACTCCGAATGTGCCGGTAGTGGAAGCGGGCGTGCGTGGCGCATGGGCAATCGTGGTGTTCGGAACGATGAATGCCGCCCTCGCGGGAGTGCTGCTTTGGGCAATAAACACCCTGTTACCGTGCGCAATAGGATTATTTTTACGCAAAAAACAACAATAAATTTGTGCATTTCAATTTTTTGTTGTAAATTTGCAGGCAAATTTGAAATAAAATAAACACAAGTATACCATGAACATTAATTTTCAGATTCATTATCGTGCCGAGTTCGGGCAGAGTCTTTGCGTGATAGAGACGCAAGAATCGATTTTGGGATGGACCAGAAAAGATCCGCTGGTGTTGACGTGCCAGGGAACGGATTTCTGGCAGGCTAATGTGCCAGTCAGCGACTTTGCGGGTAGCATACAATATAAGTATGCGATTCGCGTGGGAGAAGGACAATATATCTTTGAGGCCGGCGAACCGCGCACCCTGACGCTGAAGGCGAGCGACAAGCGGATAGTAGTCCGCGATGCATGGCAAGCCAGCACGTATGAAGACAGTTTCTATACCACCGCTTTCGTAAAAGCACTATTCCATCGTCTGAATCCGGCAAAGCCGAAGGCTGCGAAAGGCAATATTCGTTTCTCGATCGACCTGCCGCAGATCTTGCCGACGCAAGGCGTGGCAATCATCGGTAACTGCGATGCTTTAGGCAACTGGGATCCCGCCGGAAAACTAATCATGAGCGATGCGGAGTTCCCGCTCTGGCGCGCCGACATCGACGTGAAAGGTCAGGATATCGTAGAGTACAAATACGTAGTATATGATCTGAAGAGCGGCGCGATAGTAGATACGGAATGGGGTGAGAACCGCCAGATTTGGGGTGTCGAGAAAGGTCAGGTTATTTACCAGAACGACCGCTGTTTCCGCCGCACGCAACCTCGTTGGAAAGGTGCGGGTGTAGCAGTGCCTGTCTTCTCGCTGCGCAGCGATGAAGGTTTCGGTATTGGTGAGTTCCAAGACCTGAAGAAGCTGGCTGATTGGGCTGCATCGACGGGACAGCAGATGATCCAGACCCTGCCGATCAATGATACCACGCTGCGCCATAATAACCTGGACAGCTATCCGTACAATGCCGTTTCGGTCTTCGCGTTGCACCCGATATACATCAATATCGAGAAGATGGGTCGTCTGACGCCGGCGCAGAAGAAGAAATACGATGCGCAGAAGGCGGCTTTCGATGCCTTGACCTTCGCGGACTATCAGAACGTCTATGACGCGAAGATGGTGTTCTTCAAGGCATTGTACAAGCAAGACAAGGATGCGCTGTTCGGCAGCGAAGCATACAAGGCGTTTATAGAGAAAAACGATGCTTGGCTGGAGCCGTATGCCGCCTTCCTCGCCAAGCGCGACAAGCAACCGAAAGATTTCTATAAGTTCCTGCAGTTCCATGCCGACAAGCAGTTGTCGGAGGCTGTAGCATACGCACACTCGATCGGCGTAGCCATGAAGGGCGATATACCTATCGGTATCAGTCCGGACTCGGTGGATGCAGCCGTTTATCCGGAGTTGTTCAATCTGGACGCTTCGGCAGGTGCTCCGCCCGATGATTTCTCCATCAGCGGTCAGAACTGGGGCTTCCCGACTTATAACTGGGATAAGATGGCGGAGGATAACTTCGGCTGGTGGCAACGCCGCTTCCAGAAGATGCAGGATTATTTCGATGCGTACCGCGTAGATCATATCCTGGGTTTCTTCCGCATATGGCAGATGCGCAAGAGCGATGTATGGGGACTCTGCGGCCATTTCGTTCCGGCGTTGCCGTACAGCTATGACGATCTCTGCGCACAAGGTATCTGTCTCGATTGGGACCGAATGACCAAGCCGTATATCCGCTCGAATTTCTTGGGCGATGTATTGGGTTATGACACCGAATGGGCCAAGGAGCACGCGCTGAACACGCATGATGGCTATGTCTATTGGTTCAAGCCGGAATTCGATACGCAAGTGAAGGTACAGGAATGGGCGGACAGACTGTTAGGCGACGAGAAGCAACTGAAAGCTTCGGGGCTGAGCGCTGAGGCCGTGAAGAATATCTGCAACGGCTTGATCTACCTGCATTGTGAAGTGCTGATGGTAGAAGACCAGCGCCGTCCGGGATGGCTCCATCCGCGTATCTCGATCTATCAGAGTCACTCGTTCAACGAGTTGTACAGCGATCAGAAAGAGGTGCTGATGCGTATCTATAATGACTATTTCTTCCGTCGTCATACGCAGTTCTGGCGTGACTCGGCGATGCGTAAGTTACCGACGCTGATCGGCGCAACGCACATGCTCTGCTGCGGCGAGGACCTGGGTATGGTTCCTGCTTGCGTACCCGACGTGATGCATGAGTTGCAGATCCTGAGTCTGGAGATCCAGCGCATGCCGAAGGATCCGACGGTGAAGTTCGCTCACCCGGCTGACGCGCCGTATCAGAGCGTCTGCACTACCGGCACGCACGATATGAATCCGTTGCGCGCATGGTGGGAAGAAGACCGCGCGGTGACCCAGCGTTTCTATAACGAGCAGATGGGTTGGTGGGGCGATGCGCCGAAAGAGATGACGCCTGAGATTGCAGAATTCATCATCAACCAGCATATGTACAGTCCGGCAATGTGGACCATCCTTCCGCTGCAAGACTGGCTGGCTATCGATGGCGATGTACGCATCAAAGACCAGTTCGCCGACCGTATCAATGTACCGGCTAACCCGCGGCATTTCTGGAACTACCGTATGCATCTGAAGTTGGAAGAACTGATGAAATGCAATAAGCTGAATGAGAAGATCAAAAAACTCACCTCGGTGAGATGAGAGTTGTAAGAGATCGGAAATCAGAGATCAGAAGTCAGAAATTAGAAATCAGATGATAGAGGTTACAGGTTCGTGAGTTTGTCACGGACCTGTTTCATTAGCCAGCGCGGCGTGCTGGTAGCACCACAGATGCCGACCTTTAACGTTGAACGTTGAACGTTCTTCCGATCTGCTGACGCCGTATGGAAAGTTGAAAGTTTATCTACGACTTCGTCGGGAGAAGAAATAAAAATTGTGTTGGGGTTAACCTCAACGCAATTTTTATATAGTACGCGCGCGTTGGAGGACTTGGAGCCTCCGACGAAGATCACGAGGTCGTTGGCCCGTGCGAAGTCTTGCAGTTGTGCCACGCGATTCGCTACATTGCGGCAGATGGTGTCGTGTACTTCCGGCACAATTGCTGATTGCTGATTGCTGATTGCTGATTTGATTGCATCAACGAGGGCTTGGAAACCTTCGACGGATTTGGTTGTTTGCGAGAAGAGATAGATGGGGCGTGTGAAATCAATACGGTCGAGTTGGTCAATAGACTCAATGACGATGGCGGTGTTGTTGGTCTGTCCTTGCAGTCCGATCACTTCCGCGTGCCCGGGTTGGCCGTAGATGATAATCTGTGGCGGAAGAGCCTCGTCGTTACGATGCTTTTCATAGCACGCGCGGATACGGTCCTGGAGTTTCTTTACGACCGGGCATGTGGCATCGATGATCTCTATGCCGCGTTGCTGCGCAATCCAATAGGTAGAGGGTGGCTCACCGTGTGCGCGAAGAAGTACGCGCGAATGCGCAGGGAGTGTGCGCAAGTCATCGTAATCGATGGTTTGCAACCCTAATAACTCCAACCGTTTTACTTCCTGTCCGTTATGCACGATGTCACCAAGACAATACAACGCACCTTTCTGCAGTTCGCTTTCCGCAGCCTGGATGGCACGTGTGACACCGAAACAGAAGCCGCTGTTTATGTCAATATCAATTGACATGGTTTAGAGTTTAGAGTTGAAGAGGGCGATGACTTTCTCCATCTGCTCGTCGGGTGTGAGATTGCTGTTATCAACAACGATAGCATCTTCGGCTTGACGGAGTGGCGACTCTGCGCGATGGGTGTCGCGGTAATCGCGGTCGTTGACATCGGCCAGAACGGCTTGAAAATCAGGATGCTCTCCTTTGGTCACCAGTTCATCAAAACGCCTTTGTGCGCGCACTTCCGGCGAAGCGGTGAGAAAGAGTTTGAGTTCCGCATCCGGGAAGACCACTGTACCGATATCTCGTCCGTCCATAACGATTCCTTTGGCTTTTCCCATGGCTTGTTGTTGTGCAACCAGGAAGGCGCGCACTTCGCGTATCTGCGAGATCTGGCTGGCGCGGTTGCCCACTTCGAGGGTGCGTATGAACCGCTCTACGTCTTCTCCGTTGAGTGTAGCATGTTGTGCGCCGTCAACGAGCGTGAAGCCGACTTGTACGGCAGGAAGCGTTGCAATGATATCGGCGTCTGCGGTGATAGCATGACGAAGCATATAAAGCGCGATGGTGCGGTACATGGCACCGGTATCCACATATGTATAGCCGGCATAGCGCGCGAGCGCTTTGGCGATGGTTGATTTGCCGCATGAGGAGTAGCCGTCAATGGCCACAATGATTTTTTTCTTATCCATAGGAACGATTATTTCATTTATTTGAGTAGCGCGTTAATATCAAGAGTGAGCCCCACCTGATAGGAGAAATTCGATTTGGTCATCTGGCTGATGGCGAAATCGATATGCGCCTGTTTGATGCGGACACCGGCACCGAGAGCGAATCCGGCGAGCGACTTCTGGTCAATGAGGTTGAGTTCCGCGCGTCGGCGATGGTTATAACTGAACGCTATATAGAATCGTTCGCTTTTCGGTACTATTTCGATAGCGAAGATGGTGTGACGGAACATCATATCGTACCATTTGATGTCGTGTGGAACGCTGTCGCCGGTAGTAGGACTCTTGTCGAGGCTGGTCCATTCGTAGTTGAGATACCATGTCTGCATGTTATGAATCTGCATGTGGAAACGCAGCGGTGCATGCTTGACGCGGTAGGTAAGACCGAGTTGGAGGTTGAGCGGTAACATCTCATGATTCGAACCGCCTTCATCGGAATAGAAACCTTTGATTTGCCAACCGATATTCTGGAGCACGAGTCCCATCTGGAAGGTGGAGTCGCGCGTCTGGAAGTGCGCGCCGACATCCGCGCCGATAGCGAAAGAGGAGTAGGCCTCGTAGATGGAGTAAACGGGTTTGAGCGTCACTCCGACTTTGAAAAGCGGGCTGAGTTGGCGCGCATACATGATATCAATGAGGATATCGCGTGCACCGAAAGTACCGCCGGTGAGGTTGCCGTTTTCATCCGCATAACGCATACGGCCATAGTCGAGGTAATGAAGACCGACCGCAAAATAATTGGGTTTGTCGGGTTCGCCTTCTCCCTCGTAGGGCTTCTCTATCGGTGAGCGTCCAAAGTTATGTCCGTATAGCGCGGAGCCGAACATCGTTCCGGGCAGGTAATAGGAGAAGTTGAGTTGTAACTTCTGGTGCGAGTTGGCATGCAGCAGGGCAGGGTTGCACATGCCGAGCGCGATGTCTCCGTCGCTGAGAGAAGCGCTGGAACCTCCGAGCGCATTGATGCGCGAAGAGACGGGCAAAGCCATGAAGGAGAATACCGAACGACCGGCATTCGACACCTGAGCTATCGTGCTTTGCGCGCATAGGCATAGGCAGGCCATTATGACAAGTCCATACTTCCGCATTTTAATTCGGCTGCAAAATTACTACAAAAATTGCATATATGCAAGTTTTGCGCATTTTTTTTTGCATGGAATCGTTCGTGTATGCTACTCTTCGGAGACAACTTGCCGAAGCAAGGAATGCAGTTCCTCGGGGTACCGGCCCCCTGCCTACGACTCTCGCGGGCCCATCCGCTCGAGAGGCCCCCTCGTGAACTCATTCCTTGCCCCTAAAAGAAAAACGGGAATCGAAAATTGCGTAGCAATAATCGTTCGAATGAAATGAGAAAAGAACCCTGGTGAGATTCCCTATTGGCACAAAAAAACAACCCCAAATGGAGTCGTTTTTCTTGTGGTGCCAACGGGAATCGAACCAGTGACACAAGGATTTTCAGTCCTTTGCTCTACCAACTGAGCTATGGCACCGCGCTTACACTAGAACTCGCGCGACTTCGTGCGATGCACTCGTATAGCGCTACGTTCTGTGCTACGCTTCCCCCAAAAATTAAAATTTCCGGGGACCCCAATTAAGGGGGTTCAGCGAAAAAAGCGTGCAAAAGTACTGCTTTTTTTTGAATTGACCAAATTTTTTTGTGTTTTTTTGTAAAAAATTTGTATTTTCGGTATATTTTTTGTAATTTTGTCGTCGGAATTTGCTTAAAACGACTTCATCGCTGTGCGATTCGTAAGGTTTCCGCAATTCCTCCTCTTCCCAAAAATTAAAAATTTTCGGGAGCCCTAATAGATAAATCGATGTTATGGAGTTAAAAGTGATTGCATACGCCCGAAACGGACACACGGATAAGTTCGGTATCCCACGTCAGAGCAGGGAGGAAAGTCCTATTCTGACGAGGATTGTTTTTGAGCCGGAATTTTCTATGCGTGAAGCGCTTCGCGGAATTGAAGGGTATAGCCATTTATGGTTATTATGGGGTTTCAGCGAAGTGGATTCATGGTCTCCAACGGTTAGGCCTCCGCGCTTAGGAGGAAACAAACGAATGGGAGTATTTGCTACGCGAAGCCCATTTCGTCCGAATCCTATAGGATTAAGCAGCGTGAGGTTGGTAAAGGTGGCCTACCCCCGTCCCCTCCCTGAAGGGAAGGGGGTAAGGTGGGAATTACTGGTGTCAGGGGCGGATGTACTGGACGGGACGCCGATATACGATATTAAGCCGTATCTGAGTTTTAGCGACAGCCATCCGGATGCGAGGAATGGTTTTGCAGAAGAGACAAAAAACCACCATTTGGAAGTCGATTGGGGGATGTGTTCACCTGATTATCTCTCGAAAACGGACCGAGAACGGAGCGAGAATGGACCGAGAATGGACCGAGAATGGGTGGAAGAAGTGGAGTATATTTTGCGTCAAGACCCGAGACCGGGTTATCAGAATGACCCGGAACGGGAGTATAAGATGGATTATGCGGGGTGGAGAGTGACGTTCAAAGTACGCGAAAATAAAGTGATAATACGAAAAATTGAACAAATTTTGTAAAAAAACGCTCGCGCGCTTGCATATGTGCGAAAAAAATTGTACTTTTGCAGTCGATTAAGTTTTTAACTTAAAAAAATATATGAAAGCCATGGAAAAGATCAGACACTATATTTTCTTACTCAGTAAACAAGTATTCTCATTTTTTATTATATGCGTGAGCGCGTTTGTATGCGCGGGCGCGTTAGCGAGTGGAGGTGCATTGCACGCGACGAATGTGGGTGTTCCGGCAGAATGCGAGGATGTGATGCTGCAGGCATTCTATTGGGACAGCTATAACGCCAATGCGAGTTCGACCAAGTACGGCCGTACGAAATGGATTGATTTGCTCAAGGACACGACGGCTATTACCGCGAACTTCGATGTTGTATGGTTTCCGCCGAGCGCGGGTCCGACGGGTTGCGGCGTGGGCTATTCTGCAAAACAGTATAGTAATCAAGAGAGCGACTGGGGAACCAAAACGGGGTTGAGTAACTTGATTAAGGCATTACATAGAGGCAATACGAAAGTGCTGGCGGATGTAGTGTTGAACCATCGCGGAAATCTGAGCAGCTGGTGCAATTTCTGGACGGATTATTTCGGGTCTTATGGTACGTGGACGTTGACGCAGAAACATATCGTAAGCAACGATGAGGGATTTACGAATACGAGTTCGAGTTGTTACGGTGCGGCTTCATCGGAACGCGGAGCATATGACACGGGCAGTAATTTTGACGGTGCGCGCGACCTGGATCATAAGAGCGAGTATGTGCAGAACTGGTCGAAGGCTTATACCCAATGGTTGCTGAACACGATGAACTATGACGGATTCCGTTATGACATGACGCTGGGTTTTCATGGTCAATACTTGAAGATGTACAACGAGGCGGCGCAACCATATATCTCTGTTTCGGAGTTGTGGGATAATATTGATCGCCAGAAACAACATTTGACCGAATGCGAATATAACACGATGGTGTTTGATTTTCCGCAGAAATACTCGCTGAAGGGCATCGTAGAGGGTTCGTATGGCAAGCTGAACGGCGCCAAGAGTTTTGAGGGCTTGCGCAAGCACGGCTTGGCACGTTATGCGGTGACGTTCATCGACAACCATGACACCTTTAACCGCGGCACGACGTATGGCGATAACCAGTTTACCCCGACCACGGATCTGACGACAGCAAAGAACAAGGATTATGTGCTACAGGCGAGTGCGTATATGCTCATGATGCCGGGTATCCCATGTGTGTTCTGGCCGCACTGGGCGAGTTACAAGGAGGAGATCAATGAGTTGATCGCCGTTCGCAAACTCGCCGGAATCCATAGCGAATCGGAAGTGCTGCTAGAAACCAGCGGGCAATATCAATACAGCGCAACGGTACAAGGTCACCGCGGCAAGGTGGTTGTGCGTGTAGGAAAATACCGTAGCAAGATTATGCCGGAAGGCTTCGAGTTGGCCGTAGAAGGAGGAGACAGGGGTGCCTATACGGTGTATATCGCTATGAATCCGCAAGGCGTGGAAGAGGTGGAAGACGGCATGATGAAAAGCGAGAAGTTCATCGAGAACGGGAAGTTGTTGATCCGTCGCGGTGAGCACGTATATGATGTGTTGGGAAAAATCATTAAATAAATAATACGATGAAAAAAGTTGTTGCATTTTTATGTGTAGTGTTGTGTGCGATGATGTCGTACGCGGCAGATTGTGGAGATGGCCCTTACGGGTTGCAGATTACCAGTGGTTCTGACGTGTCGGTAGTGGATGCTCCTAAGTACGGAGATTCGGATGCGCAAGGACGTGTTCAGTACAGGGCGCAGTGTGTAGCGCTGAAGAACGGCGATAAGATCAAGCTGATCAACCAGAGCTGCGGTGAGACCTGGATGATTGATATCGACCCGTACGGAGAGTATGAGAAGTTTACGGGCGGTAAAGATGCCGGCATGTTGACCTGTACGGCAGACGGCAACTATGACTTCTATATCAAACTGAGTGCTAGTGTTGGTGACTTGGTGTATATCGGCGCGGGTACCGGTTGCGGCGGCGAAGGTGACTGCCAAGACGGTCCTTATGGGTTGCAGATCAACGGCAAGAAGGTGGTAGATGCGCCGCTGTACGGCGATCCGGATTATGAGGGACGTAAGCAGTATATGGCTTCGTGCGTGGAGCTGGAAGCAGGTGATGTGATTCAACTGATCAACCAGAGTTGCGGCGCAACATGGATGGTAGACCTGGATCAATACGGATACTATGAGAACTTCACAGGCGGCAAGGAGGCTAACCAGTTGACTTGTAACGTAGCCGGCAAGTACGATTTCTATATCAAGTTGAGTGCAACGGCCGGAGACCTGGTGTATGTAGAGAGCAGCCAGACTTGCGGCGGCGAAGGTCCGACTCCCGAACCGGGATATACTACTTCCGCTCCGGCGCAGTGTCCGGACGTGATGCTGCAGGCATTCTATTGGAACAGTTATCAGGATCAGGGTTACGGTCGTACGAAGTGGATCGATCACCTGAACGGTAACAGCGGTTCGACAGCCGAAGAGTTGGGTAAGTGGTTTGATTTGATCTGGTTGCCTCCTATGTCGAAAGCAACAGGCGGAACGGGTTATATACCGTCCAACTACAGCGATTTGAACAGCGACTGGGGCACAAAGAAGAAATTGGTGGAGATGATTGAGACCTTCCATCATAACGGTGCGCGTGTAGTAGCCGATATTGTGATCAATCACGGCGCAGCCATCAGCGGATGGTGCGATTTCGCGCAGCTGAACTTCGGTGCATATGGCACGTTTAAACCAGATGCATCGTGGATATGCAGTACAGACGAGATGAATACGGATCCCAAGGCAGGTGCTTGTAAGGGTAAAGCGACCGGTAATCCGGATGACGGTTACTATGGCGATGATGATAAAGATTATCGCTCTGCACGCGATTGGGATCATACACAGGCCAAGGTACAAGATATGTTCAAGGCCTATCTGAAATGGTTGCGCTATGACGTCAAGGTAGATGGTTTCCGCTACGACTATTGCAAGGGATTCCACAACAGTCATATCAATGATTATAACTCGACCGCAAAGGCTTATTTCTCGGTTATGGAGATGTGGGACGGTAATGTGAACACCCTTCAGTCGCACTTGAACGATGCGGGTTGGAACACCCTGACGTTTGACTTCGCGATGAAGTACACGGCGTTCAATAACGGTATCGCATCCGATAACTACGCTGCCTTGAAAGGTGCGGGTCTGCCGGGCGCAGGTAAGGCACGCTATGCGGTTACTTTCCTCGACAGCCATGACTCGTTCCAGCGTGATGACAATGAGTTCTGCGGTTCCGGCAACTCGATGACGGTATGCAAGGATAAGATCCTGCAATGCTATGCTTATCTGCTGTCGATGCCGGGTATTCCTTGTGTCTTCTGGCCGCATTGGGTAAGTTTCAAGGATCCCATCAAGGCGATGATCAACGCACGTTATAAAGCGGGCGTTCACAGCGAGAGTAGCGTGAACGATGAGGCCGGCAACGGTTATTACAAGGCTACGATCACCGGTACGAACGGACAGATTCGTCTGCTGGTCGGTCCGAATTCGGGCTATAACACGAAGCCGGAAGGATTTACGCTGGCATCGAAGGGCGTGAACTACGGTGTGTATTACAAGATGAATACGGCGCGCGGCGACAAGGATACAGAGCGTAAGGACATCACGCAGTCTATTGAGACCGTGAATGCAGATGGCGAGCGCGTGATGATGGGCGGCGAGAAATTCATGGAGAACGGTAAACTGTTTATCCGTTGCGGCGAGCATGTATTCGACGTGATGGGCAGCCGCGTGAAATAAGAAAAAGTTTAACCTTTAAAAATGATTGATATTATGAAAAAGATTTTTACCTTATTTGCTGCCGTGCTCTTTGCACTGAGCGCATCGGCAGGTTATGGAATTCTTGTGAATGGCAAGATGTACTATGCGGGAGAAGCCTTAGGTGAGAAAGATTACCAAGGCCGCGATCAGTTTAAAGCCAGCGTCAGCCTGCAACAGGGTGATAAATGGTGTATCTACGATGATGTCTACAAGGCTTCGTTTACGATTGCGATGGAGGCCGGCGAAGGAAGCGCAAAAGGTAATTTTACAGAAGGATCAGAGTCTGCAACCTGTAATGTAGCCGGTTGCTATGACTTCTATATCAAGTTAAAATGGGAAGATAACTCACTTTGGGTTCAGAGCGGCAGCAACTGTACTGCTACCGGTGTAGATATCAGTGGAGGTACAGACCCGGGTACTGATCCCGGCACTGATCCCGGTACGGAAGACGATGTGCTATGGTATGCAATCGGTTGGATCAATGGCGCGGACCACGGAGAGGCAGCGTATGATGTCTATGAGGATGATTTCTTATTCGAAGACGGCAAGTTGACGATTGATTGCAAGATGGGCAGTTATATCGCTCTCAAGGACCATATGGGCAATTTCTACTATTCTAGGACGGAGACAACGATTGCCAACACCACCGTTACGATGGATTGGGCAAACGGATGGTCAGGCGGCCAGAAATGGGCTATTCCGGAGGGTGTGAACTACATCATTATCCGTAGTGCTGCGGCCAAAGGAAAGGTTGTATTGGAGCGCGTGGACAAAGCGACCTATGATGCATATAAATATGGCGGCGGCCAAGGTGTAGAGAATGTGACGGCTAACGAGAAAGCACGCAAGGTGATTATCGATGGTCAGTTGCGTATCGTTCGCGGCGATAAGGTATTTGATGCTACCGGTCGTCAGATTGAATAAGAATTGAAAACGAGCAAGTATGCGGAAACTAATTTCAATATTGTTTGTTTCGCTCTTTGCGTTGAGTGCGTTCGCGGATAACTATGGTATTCTCGTGAACGGCAAGACGTATTTTGCCGGAGAACCTGCCGGAGAGTATGAAGGTTTTAACCAGTACTTGGCGCACGTGAGCGTCAAGGCTGGCGATTACTGCCAGTTGTATGACGCGGACTTCAAGTCCAAATGGGCAGTAGATTTGAATTCCTATTCGGTATCCGGTTTTCAACGCGACGGAAACAAATATATCGTCAGTGTGACGGGTTGCTATGATTTCTACATCAAGTTGAAATACGAGCAGGACGAGTTATATATCGGCAACGGTTCGAACTGCGGCGAAGGCGAGGACGTGGACAAGATTTACACCGGCGCTGTGCCGCGTCAATGCGAGGCTGTGTTGATGCAGGCGTTCTACAACGAGTCGTATGATCCCAAGTCGCCGGGTGTGGACACCTACGGTGATACAAAATGGACCACGCTGACTGCGCAAGCATCAGAGATCGGCGCCTATTTCGACTATGTATGGCTGCCGCCGAGCGCGTATGGCGACGGTGCGGGTTATCACCCGAAGCAATATAGCAACCAGAACTCGAATTGGGGAACCCGTGCGGAACTGGAGGCATTGATCAGTGCGTTGCATAATGCAGGCTCGAAAGTGGTTGCCGATATCGTGATCAATCACTGTGCGGGGTGGAGCACTTGGTGCGACTTCCCGACGATGGACTTTGGCGAGTACGGTGTATTCCATCCGGACGAGACCTATATCTGTCAGAACGACGAGGTGAATGCCGATTGGAACAAACCGACATCAGAGAACCCGGGTTCGGGTGCTTGCTGGGGGAAAGCTTCCGGTAGTTATGATGACGGTGAGAACTGGGACGGTGCGCGCGACTGGAGTCACGATAATGTCTATGTGCAGAAGATGTTTATCGCGTATCTGCAATGGATGCGCAATGTGATGAAATACGACGGTTTCCGTTATGACAAAGGTGACGGATTCAATAATTGGCATCACTATAACTACAACAAGCATGCCCGTCCGGAGATCGCGTTTATGGAGTGCTATAAGGGAACGGATGATATCCAATGGCGTATCAATGGTGCTAACGGCGATTTGATGGCATTGGACTTTGACTTAAAATGGCATGTGTTCAACTCAATAGCCGGTTGGGATTACAGTCGAGGTCGCGGCGATTGTATCATGAGTCGCGGAGACGGCAAGCACTCGGTGACGTTCATCGAGAGTCATGACTGGTTCTTGCGTCCGGACAACGAGAATGAGTTCGGCGGTCGCGGTAACTCGATGAAGCCGGAGTTGAAGGCGCGGTTGATGCAAGCGAATGCATTGCTGCTTTCGATGCCGGGTGTGCCCTGTGTGTTCTATCCGCATTGGCAGAAATACAAGGAAGATCTGAAGCCGATGATTATCGCCCGCAAATGGGCCGGAGTGCACAGCGAGAGCGAAGTGAAAGATGAATACGCAACGACGACCGGCTATCAGGCTACGATTGTGGGTCACAACGGCTGGTTGATCCTCTGTCTGGGTGACAAGGCGAACAAGCAAGGTTTCGGCTCGGACTATAAGTTAGCTGCCAGCAACTACAGCACACGGGACGGTCACAATGAGAGTTTTGAGATGTGGGTGAACAGTTCGAAACCGATTCCGACGGATGTGGAGGAAGTGGAGAGCGAAGCGAAGACCGTGAAGGGCGAGAAATTTATTCAAGACGGCCAACTGTTCATTCGTCTGAACGATAAGATATATGACGTGACAGGACGTCAACTCAAATAACAAAAAGAAAAGAGGTTTATGCGCAAGTTGTTTTTAAGTGTGATAGGTCTGTGCATGCTTGCTATGGGCATGTACGCAGCCAACTGGAATGATGTGGCAGGAGTAACGCCGATAGAGAAAGCACGTCCGGCAGGTGTCAGCAACGGTATCTATTACGGAGAGGACGGAACGTCTGTTACCCTCTGTACATACGCTGCCAGCAAGACACAGTCTGCCAAGCGTGTGTTCTTGTTGGGTGATATGACGGATTGGAAGCTGAGTGCGGACTATCAGTTGTACAAGGATGGTAATTATTTCTGGATCACGCTTACAGGGTTAGAGTCTGGTAAAGAATATCGTTTCCAGTATGCAGTGGAGCGCGCGGACGGCGTGAAGAAACAGATCTCTGATCTGTATTCGGAGAAAGTGCTGCATCCGGACGACCAGTATGAGCCCAAGAAAGTGGATCCGACGCTGATTGACTATCCGTCAGGGAAAGGAGCCGACGGATATGTGACGGTTATTCAACCGGGTAAGCCGAAATATGAATGGTCGGATGCTACGCTGAACTTCAAGCGCCCGAATAAGAACAACTTAGTGATCTATGAGTTGTGGGTTTACGACTATACTGAATCTCGTTCGCTCAAAGGTCTGATGAAGCGTCTGGATTATATTCAGAACTTAGGCGTGAATGCCATTGAGTTGATGCCGATATGTGAGTTTGACGGAAACTATAACTGGGGCTATTCTCCGAACCATTATTTCGCTCCTGACCGGGCATACGGCTCGGAACAGATGTACAAAGAGTTCATCGACGAGTGCCACAAACGCGGAATAGCGGTTATTCTGGACATGGTATTTAACCATGCTACAGGTCTTAATCCGATGAACAAGTTGTACCCGTACGGTTCGGATTTGGCGAATAACCCTTGGTTCAATGTCACCGCGCCGCATCCCGACAATGTATATGAGGATTGGAACCATGGTTTTGCACCGGCGCATGAGATGTTTATCCGCGCTCTCCAATACTGGCTGACGGAGTACAAAGTGGACGGATACCGTATGGACCTCAGTCACGGATTCTGCTCGAATGAAGCGAACACCTCCGTGGGCAATTTGAAAGACTATTACGACAAAGGTGTCAAGTCAGTCTCACCGGATGCCTATATGATTTTGGAGCACTGGGGAGAAAACATGGGCACGGAGCGTCCGCAGTTGGTTAACTACGGCATGCAATGCTGGAGCAACACCAGTAATGCGTATTGCCAGACGGCAATGGGATGGCTCAAGGAAGGTGATGCGTTCTTGGAGGCCAGCAAGGACGGTTATGTATCTTATTGCGAATCGCATGACGAGGAGCGTATGCAGTATAAGGCAAAAAAATACGGTAACGGCGACTTGCAGACAAACGTGGCAGCCCGTTTGGGACGCGTTGCAGAGAACGTGGCATTCAATGTGTTGCTGAACGGATCGCATATGCTTTGGATGTGGGAAGAGATCGGTTATGACTTCTCCATTAATTGCGACCTCGACCATCCGAATGCGGAGAATGAGAGTTATCGCTGCAACAAGAAACCCCGCCCAGAGATCCGCAGTTATTTCACGAATACGAATCGCGTTGCTGCTTTCACGAAATGCGCCCAAGTCATCACGCTGCGTACGCAGTTGATGCCGGAAGTGTTCGAGGGCAATCCTAACGGTCTGATAGTCGGTACAGGAAGACAGCTCCGCAGGGTGCAATGGGGTAACAATGTGATAGCGGTTGCAAACTTCGACGTGACCGTAGATCAAAGTTATACCTTGCCTTCCGGAACCTGGTACGACTACTTGGATGGCGCAACTCCTGCATCGGGAACCTATTTGATCGCGCCGGGTGAGTTAAAGGTGTTCACCGGCACTCCGGTAGTTGCTCCGACATTCTCCGATATCAGCAAGCGTGACCATACGCCGATCGACAATGTGGAGAGCGAAACGAATGAGAAGAGCTATAAGTATCTGCAAGACGGACAACTCTTTATCCGTCGCGGAGACAAGACATATACCATCACCGGATCGCTCGTAAGATAATGTATATAGCCATCGCAGGAAATATCGGAGCAGGCAAGACAACGCTGACGAAGATGTTAGCGAAGTATTACGGTTGGGAACCGCGCTTTGAGAGCGTGAGTTTTAACCCGTATCTGGAGGATTATTACGGCGATATAGAGCGTTGGGCATTCTGTCTGGAGACATATTTCTTAAAGGAGCGTTTCAAGGACATGATGGCGGTGCAAAAGGCGAGTCATACCATCGTGCAGGATCGCAGTATTTTTGAGGGTGTGTATGTGTTCGTGCGCAATAACTATGAGCGCGGCGATCTGAGTGAACGCGATTTCGAGACTTTCATGGAGTTGTTCGATCTGATGAAATCGCAGATGAAGATGCCGGATATGATGATATACTTGCGTAAATCCGTGCCGGCACTCATCGCGCAGATTCAGAAGCGCGGTCGCGATTACGAGCAGACCATGCAGATCGATTACCTGAAGGACCTGAATGAGAAGTATGAAGATTTCATCTTCAATAAATACGAAGGCCGCGTGCTTGTGATTGACTCGGACGGGATGGATTTTGAGAATAACCCTGCGGACTTCCGCACAGTGGTGAATAAGGTGGATGCCGAGTTGTTCGGATTATTCAGCGAAAATAACTGGTCGAAATAAATTATACGATTATGCATATAGCAGTAGCAGGAAACATCGGGTGCGGCAAGACCACCCTGACAAACATGTTAGCCAAACATTATGGCTGGGAACCTCGTTTCGAGAGCGTGGAGTACAACCCCTATCTGTCGGATTTCTATGCCGACATGGCGCGTTGGTCCTTTAATCTTCAGGTCTATTTCCTCAACAAGCGTTTCAAAGACGTAGTGGAGATAGGTAAGGAGGATAAGTATATTATCCAGGACCGCACTATCTATGAGGATGCGCGTATCTTTGCGCCTAACTTGCATGAGCAGGGATTTATGTCCGATCGCGATTTCGAGAACTACCGTGATCTGTTCGACCTGATGATGTCGCTCGTTAAGATGCCGGATCTGCTGATTTACGTACGTGCGTCTTTACCCACTTTGGTAGCTCAGATCCAGAAACGAGGCCGTGGTTACGAGCAATCGATAAAACTGGACTACCTGCAGGGTCTGAATGACAAATACGAGAACTGGATCAAGGACTACAAGGGCAAGTTGTTGATTATAGAAGGCGATAAGATCAAGTTTGGAGAGAATCCGGAAGACTTCCGCTGGGTAACCGATCATATCGATGCCGAGTTGTTCGGTCTCTTCCCCTTCGAAACGACGGAACAAACGGGTAAGGAGATTTAAAGTAAGACAATCTCCACTCTTCGGTTCATTTGCCGATTATCTTCAGAGGTATTAGGCACAATAGGGTCGCGCTCTCCGCGGCCCTCTATTTCTATCCGCTCGGGACGTATACCACGGTTAACCATCTCCTGTTTAACCTCTTTGCACCGACCTTCCGAGAGAACTTGGTTGGAGCGATCGGAACCGATATTGTCGGTATGGCCGACGATGCGTATGCGTTGCGTCGGACGGGAAGAGAGGAATTGATACAGTTCGTTAAGCGCCGGTTCGGAGGTGCTCAAGATACGTGTTTTTCCTGTTGCGAAATAGATATTATGCAGCACGAAGGACTTGATCTCCTTGGGGTTCATCACTACGCCTGCAAAAGCCGTAGGATCGTTGATCGTGTCATGGAACGGGAAATAATCGACCGCTGTAGCATCTACCGTGTAGAAAGGAACACGGTCATCCAAAAGTACGGCGATGGTGGAATGCAACGAATCCGACGTCGTCTGCATGACCTTACGTCCGGAAGGATTGCGCACGATGATATTGGCCACTACCGGTCTTCCTGTGAGACTATCCGTGACGGTAAAGGTGAGACGTGTCTCCGGGTAAAGGTATAACTTGACAGAATCTTCATCTTCTTTATGGCGGAAGAAGACCGTGTCGGAAGTAAAGAATCCTGTTTTAGCGGCTGTCGCCCAGTATTGTCCTTCTTGTAACGCTTTGGATACGCGTGAGCGCTTTGTATCTGTAGCTTTGCTGATTTTCGGTTTTCTGTTCGGGCGTGCGTTGACATCCTGCGCTGTGACAAATGTAGCCGGCAGCGGTTCGTTTGTTTTTAAGTTATAGGTATAGATGTACAACAGCGGTTTTCCGTCTTTGATACGTTTCTTCTTGGCTGCTTTGGCTTTCGCCGCTCTTTTTTTCTCCGCTTTGCGCTTAGCCGCTTCGCGTTTGCGCATCTGTATCTCTTTTGCTCTCGCGCGCTTTTGCGCGGGCGTACCCGCATACGCGCACGCGTCTCCTATAAATAAGGAGAAAAGGATAAGCAATATAGTTGTGATGCGTCTCATTGTTTTCTTAAATAAAGCAGGAGGATAGTCGTTGGGACTATCCTCCTGCAGTGGTCCCACTTGGGCTTGAACCAAGGACCCCCTGATTATGAGTCAGGTGCTACTAACCAACTGAGCTATGGGACCCCGCGCAATCATTAACAGGCGCGATTGTTATTTACCCAGACGAGCGTTGTTGTACAATACCAATCCCTCGTCTTTTGTGATGTTCATTTCTTGCTGCGTCAACTCAGGGATGGTCAGTGAGATTCCCGGGGTTAACTTATTCGGGTTGCCGATCTTATCTTTGTTTGCGATGTAGATGTATACCCAGCAATACGTGTTGTTATAATATTTTCGAGCCAGTCTGGAGAGGGTGGTGGTAGGCTCAGTAACAACCTGCTCACTCTCGCGTTGCTTGTACTGGTTCACTTTCTCTTTGCGAGCGCTTTCCGTCAGCGGAACGGTGTTCTTCGGCGTTACTGTCTCCATATCCTCTTCGCGCAAAGCACGTTGCTCATCGAGGTTCGCTTTCATGCGCTCGAAGGTATCTTTGTCGACGAGACGGATAGCAGCACGGCGGTTAGGACCATAAGCGGCTTGACTGCGGCGACCGATGAGTTTACCCAGGCCTTGTGCATGCATACGCTCCGAGTCAATGCCATGTTCAGCTTGCAGCTCGTCTATTACGTTGTCCGCACGTTTGTCTCCCAAAGCGAAGTTGAGCTTGTTCGAACCCGTATTGTCGCAGTAACCGGTAACAACAGCGTAGAGCGTTGAGTCTTCCTCCAAGCGGTCAGCCACTTGTTGAATAGTGATGAGCGCTTTGTCGTCCAGATTAGACTTATTGTTTTCAAAGTAAACGTAGTAAACCGTTTCTTGCTCTTTCTCTTCACGTTCGAAGGTCTCGCGAACGATAATCGAGTCATGGCGGATAATAACCGTGTCATGGCAAGGTTGAATCTCTTGTTTCTTCTCCCATGCACCGTATGAACTGACATTACGTACGTGCGTTCTAGATCTCGCCGCAAATTTAATACGCATATTCAGCGTCACATCAAAGATACCATCGTTGTTTTTGGAAGCAGCAGCATAAGGACTATACTTGTGGTATCCACGGCCATCTACATAGTCACGGGTAAAATAGGTATAGTTTGCACGCACACCGAGCGCGAGGGTTCGGTTGAGGTTAAACTCTACATTTAAGCCTGCCTGCAGGTATCCGACGGATTGGTATCCATTATCATGATCCGGACCTACTTCGCCATCCGCATTGATGTATGTTGTCGTTTTTCCTCTACCGTGCGTGGGATTAACTTCAACGCCCGTACGCGGATCGACATAATAGTCATCCAAGTGGTATTTTGCTCTTCTATAGAACGCAACACCACCGCCAATCTGTGGGGTTATGGATAATATCTTTTTCTTTGCTTGCGGGAACATGACACTAATCAGATCCATAGACAAGTATCCGCCAGCCTTATGCATATGGCCGGTCAGCAGGGTGTCAGCATGCCCTGCATTACCAGTCACAGTGTACATGTCGTACATATACTCAATACCCAAACTCCATACCGGAGTAAAGTTATACTCCAACGCCAAACCCGCAGCCGGAACAGCTACGGAATGTTTCGCCTCCGAGGTGAAATCTCCATCGAAAGAACTAAAACCAAAATGAGGAATAATCGACCAGTGCGCAAACTCCGGTGCTATCTCTTCATTCTCTTCAACCTTGTAAGGATGAGCTCCTTTAACTTCGTCTGACTTTGCCTCCTGCGCCATCATGCCGAGGGAGAAACAAAACAGTGATGCGATAAGTAAACCTTTCTTCATGTTATGTTAGAAAAGGGGTGATTATTCAAAATTCACAATTCAGGGTGCAAAGGTACGACTTTTTTTTGACATAACCAAATATTTTTTGAAAAAAATATATTTTTTACCGGAAGTATTGCGTATATGAGATTTTTTTTGTACATTTGCAGTCGATTTTTAACGCAATTAATTAATCACGTAATATTATGGATATTTTAAATCAAATGGTTGCGCGTGCGAAGGCAAATCCGCAGCGCATTGTGTTGCCGGAAGGCGATGAACCGCGTACTTTAGAGGCTGCTAATATCTTGTTGCGAGACAAGATCGCGCAGCTTATTTTAATTGGTGACCCGGAGAAGATCAAAGGTATGGCTGCCGAGAAAGGCTATGAGCATATCTGCGAGGCTAAAATCGTTGATCCGATTCATGATCCGAAGATGCCGGAGTATGCCAAACTGTTGTTTGAGTTGCGTAAGGCAAAAGGTATGACGGAGGAAGAGGCTGCAAAGAAAGCTCAGGATCCGTTGTATCTGGGTTGTTTGATGATCAAGGCAGGTGATGCTGACGGCGAGTTGGCAGGCGCCCGTGGAACAACTGCTGATACTATCCGTCCGGCATTCCAAATCTTGAAGACCAAACCGGGTTGCTCGATTGTCAGCGGTGCATTTTTGATGTTCACGCCGGCTAAGCATCTGGGCGAGAACGGCTTCCTGCTGTTTGCGGATTGTGCGGTTAATCCGAATCCGGATGCAAAGCAGTTGGCAGAAATTGCTATCTCGACGGCAGAGACCGCACGCGCTATCGCAGGCATCGAGCCGAGAGTGGCTATGCTGAGTTTCTCGACCAAGGGAAGTGCGAAACACGAGCTCGTGGATAAAGTACAAGAGGCGACGAAGATTGCCAAAGAGATGGCTCCGGAGTTGGCACTTGACGGAGAGTTGCAGGCAGATGCAGCGCTGGTAGAGAGCGTGGCAAAGACCAAAGCTCCCGGCAGCAATGTAGCCGGTAAGGCAAATGTGCTCGTATTCCCGGATTTGCAGGCAGGTAACATCGGTTACAAGCTGGTAGAGCGTTTCAGCGGAGCAGATGCTGTTGGCCCGATTCTCCAGGGTATCGCTGCTCCGGTGAATGACCTGAGCCGCGGCTGCAAAGTGCAGGATATCGTACAAATGGTAGTAATCACTGCCAATCAAGCAATTAAGTAAATAACCTTTAAAACATAATACACATGAAGGTTCGTGCTAGTCGAGTGTATGCTCGCTTACACAACTCGATGAAGCCGAAACTCCAAAATTTAAATTTATTTAAATTATGAAAATCTTGGTTTTAAACTGCGGTAGCAGTAGTATCAAGTACAAGCTCTTTGAGATGGAGAGCAAAAAAGTAATGGCGCAAGGCGGAATTGAGAAAATCGGCTTGCCGGATTCTTTCCTGTTGGTAAAACTGCCGAATGGAGAGAAAGTGAAATTTGAAAAATCCATGCCGGAGCACACGGTAGGTATTGAACTGATTCTGGAGAAATTGGTGGATCCGGAGATCGGTTGCATCAAAGACCTCAAAGAGATTAATGCAGTAGGTCATCGTGTTGTCCATGGCGGTGAGAAATTCAATAAATCCGTGCTCATTACACCGGAAGTGAAGGCGCAGATCGTGGAATGCATAGACCTGGCTCCGCTGCACAACCCCGCGAATCTGAAGGGTATTGATGCCATCGAGAAGATTCTGCCGGGCGTACCTCAAGTGGCTGTTTTTGACACGGCTTTCCACCAGACGATGCCGGATTACGCGTACATGTACGCGCTTCCATATGAGTTATATGAGAAATACGCGATTCGTCGTTACGGTTTCCACGGCACGAGCCATCGCTATGTGAGCGCACGTGTGTGTGAGTTCTTGGGTGTGGACCCGAAGGGCAAGAAAATCGTTACCGCACATATCGGTGGTGGCGGAAGTTGCACGGCCGTAATGGATGGTAAGAGCGTAGATACGAGTATGGGTCTGACGCCGGTTGAGGGACTGGTTATGGGTACCCGTGCCGGTGATTTGGATCTGGGAGCAGCTACGTTCATTATGGATAAGGAGCACCTGAGTACGGCCGAGTTCAACAACCTTGTGAATAAGAAGTCGGGACTGTTAGGTATTTCCGGTGTCTCGAGCGACTGCCGCGACATAGAGGCGGCTATCAATGAGGGCAACAAGCGTGCGGACTTGGCGCGTAAGATGTTCATCTACCGCGTGAAGAAATACATCGGCGCTTATGCTGCTGCGATGAACGGCATTGATATTCTTGTATTTACGGCAGGTATCGGTGAGAACGATCCGTATATCCGCGCAGAGGTGATGAAAGGATTGAGTTTCCTCGGTATCGAGTTGGACGAAGAGGCTAACAAGTGCCGCGGTGAGGAGCGTATTATTTCCAAGAAAGGCTCTAAGGTGACCGTATGCCTCATCCCGACTGATGAAGAATTGATGATTGCAAGTGATACAGCTGCGCTGGTATGAGTAAAGCAATCATTTATCAACTCTTTCCGCGCCTGTTTGCGAACTATAATGAGACGCGCAAACATAACGGCACGAAAGAGGAGAACGGCTGCGGACGATTTGTCGATATCAACGAGCGAGCGCTCAAGGCCATAGCGGATCTGGGCGCTACGCACGTTTGGTACACCGGCGTTATTCGTCACGCTACAGCGGAGTATAACAATCCGGCGATTACCAAAGGTAAGGCTGGTTCTCCATATGCTATCACGGATTATTACGATGTAGATCCGGATTTGGCGAAGAACGAATCCAAGCGGATGGCGGAGTTTGAAGACCTCGTTAAGCGTACGCATGAGGCAGGGTTAGGTGTTATCATCGACTTCGTGCCTAATCATGTGAGCCGTGAGTACAAGAGTGTGTGCAAGCCTGCGTCTGTCAAAGATCTGGGTGAAGGAGACCATCCCGAGTGGGCTTTCTCTCCGCTGAATGATTTTTATTATCTTCCCGGTCAGCGGTTCACGATGGACAAGGATTTGCTGGGGTATGACGAGTATCCCGCGAAGGTAACCGGTAATGACTGCTTTACCAGTCATCCGTCGGAGAACGACTGGTATGAGACGGTGAAGTTGAACTACGGTGTCTTTTACCAGGGAGGGATGGAGAAGCAATTTGATCCTATCCCTTCGGTATGGCCCAAGATGTTGAATATCTTGCTTTTCTGGGCAAGCAAAGGCATTGATGGCGTGCGGGTGGATATGGCTGAGATGGTCCCGGTGGAGTTCTTCATGTGGGCTATTGCCCAGGTGAAGAAGAAATACAAGAAATTTCTCTTTATCGGCGAATGCTACGACCCGTATAAATACGATTCGTATCTGGCAGCGGGCTTCGATTACTTGTACGACAAGGTAGGTATGTACGAGTACCTGCGCGGTGTGACAAGCAGAGGTTGGGCGGCGGACGGTATTACGCGCCAATGGATGCAACATGGCGATGCACGCATCAACCACATGCTCTATTTCCTAGAAAATCATGACGAGCAACGTCTGGCCAGCGGCTTTTTCTGCGGAGACGGCCGTTGTGCGGAACCGGCGATGGTCGTGGCCGCCACGTTGAACCAATGTCCGCTGATGATCTATTCCGGACAGGAGTTAGGCGAACGCGGCATGGATATGGAAGGTTTCAGCGGTATGGATGGTCGTACGACGATCTTTGACTACTGGGGCGTGAAGAGCTTGCAGGCGTGGGCGAATAAAGGAAAGTTCGATGGCGCAAAATTATCACCGGAACAAAAAGATTTACGTGCTTTCTACCAGCGCTTGCTGACTGTTGCGCGGGACGACAAGGCGATTCAAAAAGGTCAGATGTATGACGTTACCTATGCACAAGGCGTGGGTTTTGACCGCCAGCAACATTTTGCTTTTTTGCGTCATGCAAAAGGTGAAACATTGTTGGTAGTAGTTAATTTCCATGATCGCGAGCAGCATGTTAATGTACGCATACCGGACGATGCTTTCGTGTACTTAGGTCTGGACGGCAAGGCTAACGCTATGGGTACGGATCTGCTGCGTGGCGGAAAGTATGAAGTGAACTTTGTACCGGATGGCGAGACGGAGATTGTGTTGCCGGCCTGGACGGGAGTGATACTGCGTATCAAATAATGGAACTTTTTAAAGATATAATGCGTTTGGTAAGGTGGAGCAATCTGCTCTTCCTTGCCGCGCTGGTATGGCTAATGGAGAAATGGGTGGCGGTGCCGGTTCTGGATCGTTTCGCTTTTGGCGAACAATTGCCTTGGTACGTGTTGCTGTTACTCACGTTAGCCATCGTCTTGATAGCAGCTGGAGGATATGTGATCAACGATTATTTTGATGTAAAGATCGACCGTATCAATCGTCCGGATGAGCTCATCGTGACGCGCACTGTCAGCAAACCTGCTGCGATGCAGTTGAGCGTAGTTTTGAGTAGTGCAGGCGCGCTGTGCGGAGTGGTGTCAGCCGTGTTGTTGCGCAGTTGGACTATCGGTTCTGTCTTTATACTTGTTCCCGGATTACTATGGTTCTATTCGTCCAGTTACAAGCGCCTCTTTATGGTAGGTAACCTGACAATAGCTCTCTTGGCGGCGATGACTCCGATGATGGTAGCGATGGCGAATGTAGCGCAACTGCAACTGTTGTACGCGACTATTTTGCCTTATACTACTCTGGTACATGATCTGTATGCATGGCTCGGCGGTTTTGCCCTTTTTGCCTTCCTGCTGACCTGGGTTCGCGAGATAGTGAAGGACATGCAGGATCAGATGGGAGACCGGGAATTGGAGTGTCATTCGATGCCTGTAGTATGGGGGGAATTATGGTCGAAGATCTTCGTGACCGCACTCCTCGTTTTTACACTGGCTGTCATCGGTCACCTGTGGTATCATGTGTTGCCTTTCCCGACAGGATGGAGTAGTCTCAGTACGCGTTATATCCTTTTCGGCATTGCTATCCCGATACTGGGGTCGCTCGGACTCCTATGGTCTGCCAAGATTCCGAGTGATTACAAGACATGCCAGCAACTGGTTAAATT
>CADBVL010000001.1:9155-113212 GCA_902798015.1 uncultured Bacteroidales bacterium | reverse complement strand
AATACTGTAAACTCGTATGCTTTTATATAATACAATCCTATTCAGATGCAATTACGACGCGTAGTAATAACGGGTCTCGGGGCGTTGACACCTGTTGGTAATTCCGCTCCTGAGACGTGGCAAGCCTTAGTGGCCGGTAAGAATGGTATCGCATTGATCACATCGTTCGATGCGAGTCTTTTCAAGACGCATTTTGCGGGCGAAGTCAAAGATTTCGACCCCACGGCGGTAATAGACCGCAAAGAGGCGCGTAAGATGGACCGCTATTCGCAATTCTCCGTATGCGTAGCCGATGAAGCGTTGCGCGACAGCGGTCTGGACCTCGAGAAAGAGGATCGTAGCCGCGTGGGTGTGATCTGGGGAAGCGGTATGGGCGGTTTGCAGTCCACCGAAGAAGAGATCATCGATTTCGCCAAAGGCGACGGTGTTCCGCGCTTTAACCCCTTCATGATTCCGAAGGCTATCCCGAGTATCGCAGCCGGACATATATCCATCCGTTTCGGTCTCGGCGGTCCGAGTTTCTCGGTTTCCACCGCCTGCTCTTCATCCTCCCACGCCGTAGGAACCGCCTTCGACCAGATTCGTCTGGGACATGCAGATGTACTGCTGACGGGCGGAGCCGACGCAGACGTGACCTATACCGGTATCGGCGGCTTCAACTCGCTGCATGCCCTCTCTACGCGTAACGAGAGCCCGGAGACTGCCAGCCGTCCTTTCTCGAAATCGCGCGACGGATTCGTGTTAGGCGAAGGTGCTGCTTGCCTCATTCTTGAGGACTACGAGCATGCCAAAGCGCGCGGAGCAAAGATATACGCAGAGATCATCGGCGAAGGAATGACCTCCGATGCTTACCACATGACAGCACCCGACCCCGAAGGCAAAGGCGCGGAACGAGTAATGCGTCTGGCGCTGCGCGATGCAGGATTGCAGCCCGAACAGGTGGATTTCATCAACACACATGGTACTTCCACCCCGCTCGGCGATGTGACGGAAGTGAAGGCTATCCAGCGCGTGTTCGGCGATCATGTCTATGACATGAACCTGGACTCCACCAAGTCGATGACCGGTCATCTGATCGGCGCTACCGGTGCCGTAGAAGCTATCGCTTGTGTGATGGCACTCAAAGACGGTATCATTCCGCCCACCATCAATCACGACCCGGAAGATATCGATGAGAACATCGACTACCGTATTAACTTCACCTTCGGCAAAGCGCAGAAACGCGATATCAAATATGCGTTGAGCAATACCTTCGGTTTCGGAGGTCACAACGCTTGTCTGGTATTCAAGAAATGGGAAGAGTGAAGGTTTAGTGTTTAGAGAATAAGGGAATGGGGACTCCCTTAAAAGTCCCTGTATTAGTCACTAAAAAATAAGGTATTATGATTACGAAAATTGGCGAGAATGCAGGCCTCGTATGGGGTGCCCTGCAGAATGGTGCTCAGGGTCTGAAGGCTCTCAAGAAAGCTACGAAGCTGAAGAATGAGGAGCTTTTCTTGGCACTTGGTTGGCTCGCTCGCGAAGGCAAAATCACCTTCACTGAGGCAGAGGCTGACACCATCATTGCATTAGCTTGATTATGGTAATTGCAATCGTTGGCGCTTCTGGCGCCGTCGGACAGGAGTTGCTCGCTGTTCTTGAACAGCGGCAATTCCCCGTCTCCGAACTCCGCTTATTCGGTTCGGAACGCAGTGCCGGCAAGACATATCTTTTCAAAGGTAAAGAACATACGGTTCGCCTTTTACAACACGACGACGCTTTCAAAGGCGTCGATATTGCTTTTACTTCTGCGGGCGCAGGCGTATCACGTGCGTACGCGGAGGATATCACCCGTTACGGCGCCATCATGATTGATAACTCGTCCGCTTTCCGCATGGATGAGGATGTGCCGTTGGTTGTTCCCGAAGTGAATGCATCCGATGCACTCAACCGTCCGCGCAACATCATCGCCAACCCCAACTGCACAACGATACAGATGGTGGTGGCATTGCAGGCGATAGAAACGCTGAGTCATATCACACGCGTGCACGTCTCTACCTACCAGGCAGCATCCGGCGCCGGCGCACAGGCGATGAAAGAGTTGGAGAACCAATACCGTCAGGTGCTAAACGGCGAACAACCTACCGTAGAGAAATTCGCATACCAATTGGCTTATAACCTCATCCCGCACATTGACGTCTTCACCGACAACGGCTACACCAAAGAGGAGATGAAGATGTATAACGAGACGCGTAAGATCATGCACTCGGACGTGAAAGTGAGTGCTACCTGCGTACGTGTGCCTTCGCTCCGTGCGCATAGCGAGAGTATATGGGTGGAGACGGAACGACCTGTCAGCGTAGCAGAGGCCAAAGAAGCTTTTGCTCACGCCAAAGGGTGCGTGTTGATGGACGAACCGGAGAAAAAAATATACCCTATGCCGCTGTTCCTCAGTGGCAAAGACGAGGTGTTTGTGGGACGTATCCGCAAAGACCTGACCAACGATAACGGGCTGAGTTTCTGGTGCGTAAGTGACCAGATTCGCAAAGGCGCGGCGCTCAATGCCGTGCAAATAGCAGAATATCTGCTGACCACTGAATGCTGACTACTGACCACTCAAATATTGAAATCATGGCGCCGGTGGGGTGCTGGGAGAGTTTGGCAGCGGCGATAGAAGCCGGTGCTACGAGTGTCTATTTCGGCATTGAGCACTTGAACATGCGTGCACGCAGTTCGGTAAACTTCACTACCGAAGACATGAGTACCATCGTGGCGCGTTGTCGCGAGGCGGGCGTGAAGACCTACCTGACGGTAAATACCGTGATGTATCCCGAGGATCTGCCGCTGATGCGTCAGATAGTGGACCATGCGCACGCTGTCGGAGTAGATGCCATCATTGCCAGCGACATCGCTGTGATGCAATACGCCAATAGCATCGGTCAGGAAGTGCACCTGTCCACCCAACTCAATATCGCCAACACCGAGGCGCTGAAGTTCTATGCGCAGTTCGCTGATGTGGTCGTGTTGGCCCGCGAGTTGAATATGGAGCAGGTGGCGTCTATTTACCGCGATATTCAGGAACAACATATCTGCGGCCGCAGCGGTCAACCGATACGCATCGAGATGTTCTGTCATGGCGCGCTATGCATGGCCGTAAGCGGGAAATGTTATCTGAGTCTGAATAACTACGGTCTCAGCGCCAACCGCGGCGCGTGCGTACAGGTATGCCGACGCGGATACACCGTCAAAGACAAGTCTTCTGACCTTGAGTTGGACATCGACAACCAATATATCATGTCGCCCAAGGACCTGAAGACCATTCATTTCCTCAACAAGATGCTCGATGCCGGTGTGCGGGTGCTGAAGATCGAAGGCCGTGCACGCGGTGCCGAATATGTTGATACCGTCGTACGCTGCTATCGCGAAGCGGTGGAAGCATGGCAACGCGGCGAATACAGCAACGATGCCGTCATTGAACCGAAGATAGCCGACTGGGACGAACGCCTCAGCAAGGTCTTTAACCGCGGTTTCTGGGATGGTTATTATCAGGGGCAACGCCTTGGCGAATGGACCCGGACCTACGGCAATAAAGCGACCCGCACGAAGATCTATGCAGCCAAATGCACCAATTTCTTCAAGCAGTTGAGTGTAGCGGAGTTTCTGGTGGAAGCCGTCGAGGCGATAGAAGAAGGCGCTGATTTGCTGGTTACGGGCGAGACAACCGGTGTGTATGAGTGTCGCGCGGAAGGAATGCGTGACGCAGCGGGCAAGTCCGCCAAGCGCGTAACAAAAGGGGAGTATTTCTCCCTCAAAACCGATAAACTGATTCATCGAGGAGACAAACTCTATCTATGGAAGGCGTAGCGCACATATTCACTCCGTTGAATGCGGCCTGGTGCGGCTGGACGATGCTGTTCCTTATGCTATGCGCCGTCATCAGCGAACTGATGCAACCGGGTGTGATCAGCCAGACCGGTGCTTCATTGCGCGTTCGTACAGAGCGCGTGTACAAAGATGCTCCTACCAACTACCTCAGCCAATTCCTGATTACCCTCTTCCGTGTCGGTACCTTGGCCATCGCTATTTACCTGAGTCTCTACTCCGGCGGACGTTTCACGTTCGGCACCTTCGCCGCTTTATGCGGCATCATCTTCATCGTCGCCCTTGTAAAGATGGCCGGTGACGCACTGACAGACTATACTTTTATGCTCTCCCGCCGGTTCTCTCCGGTGTATGAGCATTATGCCAATATCATCACCATTACCTCGTGCATTCTCTATCCCTGCGTACTGGTGCTGTTACGGTTCGGGAATACCGTAGCGAGCCGTTGGGTCCTGGGTGCAACAGTGGTTCTATTCTTTGTACTATGGATTTACCGCGCCTCGCGGCATTTTGTCAACTCACCGCTGGCCGTTCTGTATTTCATACTGTATATTTGTACCCTGGAGTTCTTACCTTTGGGTTTGTTACTCTATCTCTCTTCGAAAACGATTAATTATCTATGATACAAAAGATTCTATTTTCGCAACCCCGTCCGGCTACGGAGCATAATCCGTACACCCGTCTGGAAGACCAATTTGACGTTCAATGTGATTTCTATCAGTTCATTCATATTGAGGGTCTTGAAGCCCGCGAATTCCGTCAGCAGCGTATCAATCCGCTGGATTATACAGCAGTGATTTTGAATTCACGCTTGGGTATCGAGCATTATTTCCGTTTGTGCGAAGAGATGCGTCTGAATGTACCGGATACGATGCATTACTACTGCAATTCCGAACAGGTAGGCTTGTACCTGCAGAAATACATTCAGTATCGTAAGCGCAAAGTATTCTTCCCTGAGACCGGAAACCGGTTCGAAGACCTGCTACCCGCTATGCACCGCCGGCCAAACGAGAAATATATGATGGTTGTCTCGGATATCCACACGCAGGACCAGATCAATATGTTTGCGCAGAACGGTATCGAAGTAACACCGGCCATCATGTACCGCACCGTGACTACTCCCTGGCCGGCAGAGAAGCCTTTCGACTACGACTTGATTGCATTGTTCACACCGGCCGGTGCAAAAGCCCTTAAGGAGAACTTCCCCGAGTGGCAACAAGGCGATACGCTGCTCGCCGCCTTCGGCGAAGGAACGATTCGCGCCCTGCAGGACGAAGGCTTCCGCGTAGATATTGAGGCCGGACAAGGCAAACCCTTCGCTTCGTTACCCATGGCTATCGCGGATTATTTGGAAAACCATCAATAAGTACCGGTGTATCGTTTTCCGAAACAGAACAAGCTATGCGGTAAGATGCGTATCGCGCAGTTCTATCGCGAGAGCAAACGCTTTGTGGCGTGGCCTTTACGCGTATCCTGGACCCCGACCGACGGAGACACGAAGATATTGGTATGGGCACCCAAGTCGCTCTTCAAGCATGCCGTACAACGTAATCACCTGAGACGACTGATGCGCGAGGCGTACCGGTTGCACCAAGACCTGGTGGGAGACGCGCACTATACCATTGCGTTCAATTATTTGGATAAGGAAGAACAACCCTATGCCGTCATCGAAAAAGCTGTATGCAAAGCCCTGAAGAAAATAAGTGGAAAATAATCGTGCGGAAAGCCTTCCTCCTTCCGGTATATTTCTACCGGATATTCATCTCTCCGCTCACTCCGCCTTCCTGCCGTTACACACCTACATGCAGCCAGTATATGGTAGAAGCCGTGCTGAAGTACGGGATCTTCAAGGGAGGATGGTTAGGCATCAAGCGCATCCTGCGCTGCCATCCCTGGGGCGGAAGCGGCTATGATCCGGTACCATAATGGTTTAGTGTTTAGTGTTTAGAGGTATATGAGAATTGATATTATTTCCGCATGTCCGGAGTTATTGGAGTCACCACTCAATCACTCGATTATCCAGCGCGCGAAGACAAAGGGTCTTTGCGAGATATACGTGCATAACTTGCGTGATTGGACGCTGGATAAACACCGCAAGATTGATGATTACGCTTTCGGCTTCAGCGCCGGTATGGTACTGCAGATTGAACCCATAGACCGGCTCATCACACATCTGCAGTCGGAACGGCACTATGACGAGATCATCTTCACCGCACCGGACGGAGAGCGATTTGATCAGAAAGCAGCCAACACCCTCTCCCTCAAAGAGAATATCATCATCCTTTGCGGACATTATAAAGGTGTTGACCAACGCGTTCGTGATCATCTGATTACGAAAGAATACTCTATCGGCGATTTTGTACTTACCGGCGGCGAGATGCCTGCAGCCATGATGACCGACGCTATCGTTCGTCTGCTGCCCGGAGCGCTTGGAGATGTAGAAAGCGCACTCAACGATTCTTTCCAGGACGGACTGCTGGAAGCCGGTATCTACACCCGCCCCGCAGAATACAAGGGATGGAAAGTGCCGGACATCCTGCTCAGCGGCCATCAGGCAAAGATTGAAGAATGGATGTACGAGCAGTCGCTGGCGCACACAAAAGAACGCCGTCCGGATTTACTGGAGGATGAATAAAATATTCAATTCTGCTACGAATTATGCATTTTGCAATTTAGACTTTGCAAAATTATGTTTTATAACATATTTTTTGCGAATTATTTGGCTGATTTGAAAAAAAGCAGTACTTTTGCATCGTGTTTTTCATGGTATTAGATTTAAGGTTAAGTAAAAAGATTGGGTTGTCGTGAGACAACCTTCTTTGTTTTTATGCCCTACCGTCCGGGAAAAAGCACGTTTTCTCTTGCATATATCATTTTTTTATAGTACCTTTGCAGTCGCAAAGGTTTTTCATTCTAAAACGATACACCATGGAGACACGTATTTCTGTTATCGGCGGCGCGAATGTAGATTTATCGGCTACCTTGTCCGATGCATTTATTGCAGCCGACTCCAATCCCGGTCATATAGAGGTTGGTTACGGAGGTGTAGCGCGTAATATCGCGCATAACTTAGCCCTGCTGGGAGCCAAGGCGCAACTGCTTACTATCTTTGGAGGAGACCTCTTCGGCGGGTTATTGCACGACTACTGCAAGCAGCAGAACATCGACATCCATCTCTCCGAGAAGATTACTCCGCTCCGCAGTGGTATCTATCTATGTATCAACAATCACGGCGGCGAGATGATCGCAGCCGTAGCGGATACCGAAGCCATCCGCGAGATAACACCGGAGTGGTTAGCCAAACGTATCGGAGAAATCAACCATTCCGATTATATCGTGGCGGACACGAATATCAGCGAAGATGCCATCCGATACCTGATGGAGAACAGCACCGCGCCGCTCTTCATTGACGGCGTCAGCACCACGAAAGCGCATCGTGTCGTTAATGCTTTGCGTAAATGCAAATTACCCTATCTCCACACCCTCAAGCTGAACCTCAAAGAGGCTCTGGCGGTGACCCAAACGGCTACGTATGCCGAGGCGGCACAGCGGCTGTTGGATATGGGAGTAGCGCATGTATATATCACCTTGGGCGGCGAAGGCGTCTATTGCCGTAATGCGGCCGAAGAATGGCTCTTCCCCGCCCTGCCGGGCGAGATAGTGAATACTACCGGCGCCGGTGATGCGTTCCTCGCCGGAGTAATCTACGCGCTGGCCAAATCGATTCCTTTCCCGCAGACAGCCCAATACGGACTGATGGCGGCGCGGGCGACACTGATGAGCCCCAAGGCCGTTAATCCTGATATTGCTAATATACTTTTATAATATGAATAAATATCTTTCTATTTCCGAAGAAGTGCAACAGGCACTTCGTGAGGGCAAACCCGTAGTAGCCCTTGAGTCCACTATCATCAGTCACGGAATGCCGTATCCGCAGAATGTAGAGACGGCGCTGCGCGTAGAACAGACTATCCGCGACAACGGTGCCATACCTGCCACTATCGCCATCATCGGTGGCAAACTGAAAGCCGGATGTACGCACGAGGAGATTGAGTATCTGGGTAAGAAAGGCCAAGCCGTCATCAAGGCCTCGCGCCGTGATTTACCGGTCCTTTTGGCGCGCAAGGAAGATGGAGCCACGACAGTCACTACCACGATGATGATCGCCGCAATGGCCGGCATCAAAGTATTCGCTACCGGAGGTATCGGAGGCGTACACCGCGGTGCGCAGCAGACCTTCGATATCTCTGCTGACCTGGAAGAACTGGCGCAGACTCCGGTGATGGTGATATGCGCAGGCGCCAAGTCGATCCTGGACTTGGGTCTCACACTCGAATATCTGGAGACCAAAGGCGTACCAGTGATTGGCTATGGTACAGACGAATTGCCGGCATTCTATACGCGCCACAGCGGTTTCGGCGTGGACTACCGCATTGATACGCCGGAAGAGTTGGCAGCTGCATTCAAGGCGAAGTTGGACTGCGGTTTGAAGGGAGGCATGCTTGTGACCAATCCTATCCCCGAGCAGTTCTCAATGCCGGCAGACGTGATCAATGCCGCTATCGAACAAGCGCTCCGTGAAGCCGACAAAAAAGGCGTACATGGTAAACAATGCACGCCATTCTTACTTGCTAAGGTCAAAGACTTAACCGGAGGGGACAGTTTGGATGCCAATATCCAATTGGTTCTCAATAATGCCCGTTTGGCAGCTTTGACAGCCGCAGCAATGTGTTAATTTTTCTCTACTGCCTCTGCGATGGAGTTGGCAATGATTGCCATCTCCTCTGCAGGCAGATTGAGTTTGGGATTGGAGAAGAGCATATCTTTCTCCGAATTCAGCGGGATAAGGTGGATGTGTACATGATTCACCTCCATGCCCAGCACCGCTACGCCTACGCGTTTACAACCCGTAGCCGCCTTCAGGCCTTTAGCCACTTTCTTGGCAAAGCGCATCAGGCTCGTATACTGGTCATCCGCCAGGTCAAAGAGATAGTCGCTCTCCGGCTCCGACAACTTCGGGACAACCAGCGTATGGCCTTTTACCAGCGGATTGATATCCAGAAACGCATAATTCTTATCGTCCTCCGCTACTTTGTAACTCGGGATCTCGCCTTTGATAATTCTCGTAAAAATTGTCATACCCGTTCTATTTAGAGAGAAATCTCGAGTATCTCGTATTCCATCAGTCCGGCGGGCACCTGTACCTGCGCCACGTCTCCTACTCGCTTACCCATCAACCCCTTCGCAATAGGAGTCGTCACGGAAATCTTTCCTTCCAGCGAGTTAGCCTCTCCTTCGGTAACCAACTGATAGGTTTTCTCCTTACCGGTGCTGCGCACGCGAACGCGTACACGCGTCAGGATTTGGACCTCGTCGGTCTTTATATCCGCGGTGTTAAGCACGCGTGCATCCATCAGTTTGGCTTTGATATGCGCAATCTTGCTCTCGAGGACACCTTGCTCCTCTTTCGCTGCATCATACTCTGCGTTCTCACTCAAATCACCTTTCTCACGTGCCTCCGCAATAGCGGCAATCACACGTGGGCGCTCAATAGTCTCTAAGAACTGGAGCTCCTCTTTCAATTTTTGCAGACCTTCTTCGGTCATGTACGTTACTGCCATAATATTGTGTTTTAGTATTTTCGATTGAGTATCTCATTCGCAATAATTGCCTTGCGAACTTCATCTGTATCCGTCAAATCCGGAACCTGTATTTCGGTATTTTTCGTTTCGTCAGTCATAAAAAAATAAGGCATATGCCTCGCGGGGTTTTAAAAACAATAGACTTTTGTAGGCTATTCTTTTTATCTTAAAAACGCAATAAATTCGTTTTTGTTTAAAAACAATAGGAAACTTCACAGCCTCCTATTGCCATTAAACCTAAACCTTAACTATGAAAATTTATTTGTTTTCAGTGCAAAAGTACTGCTTTTATTTGATATGACCAAATTTTTAAACAAAAAAATTCGATTTTTCTTTATTTTTACACTATTTCGCCCCGTAATGTAGCAGCAGAGGCTTCGCGTATGGTCACTTTGACGAAATCTCCTATCTTCTGACCGGTACGGGGAAAGACAACTGTCTTGTATTGTTCGGTACGTCCGAACATGTCATCATGGCTGCGCTTGGAGAATCCTTCTACCAGTACTTCGACCGTCTTTCCTATCTCGCGTTGGTTGGACTCCAGCGACAATTGGTTCTGGAGCGCGATGATTTCATTGAGTCTTCTCACCTTCTCCTCCTCCGGGATATTATCCGGCAGATGTTTCTGTGCATACGTGCCCGGCCGCTCGGAGTATTTGAACATGAAAGCAGAGTCAAAACCTACTTCCCGCATCAGACTGAGGGTCTGCGCATGATCCTCCAGCGTCTCATCATGGAATCCGCAGAAGATATCCGTGCTGATGGCGGCGGTAGGCAGAATACGGCGGATAGCCGCGATGCGCTCTAAATACCACTCGCGCGTATATTTGCGATTCATCAGTTTGAGGATATGATTCGATCCGGATTGCACCGCAAGGTGGATAAATTTACATAGATTCTTGTGCCGGCTGATTGCCTCAAGCGTCTTGTCACTCATGTCCTTCGGATGACTCGTCGTGAAGCGGATACGCATATCCGGTACTGTCTCTGCTACGATCTCCAACAGATCTGCGAAATCAACTACCGTACCATCCTCGCGCATATAGCGGTACGAATTGACGTTCTGGCCTAAGAGCGTCACCTCTTTGTAACCGCGCGCCTGTAAATCGCGCACTTCGCCTAATATCGATTCCACATCGCGGCTCCGTTCGCGTCCGCGGGTATAAGGTACCACACAATAGGAGCAGAAGTTGTTGCAACCGCGCATGATGGATACAAAACCGCTGATGGAACGACCGATGCGGGCCGGTATGATCTGGCGATATGTCTCTGTCGTACTCAGTTCCACATTCATTGCCTTATGTCCTTGTTCGCATTGCGCCAGCAGATTGGGGATATCAAGATAGGCATCCGGTCCCGCCACAAAGTCCACTCCGTAGTTCTGAATCAGTTCCTGCCCCATGCGCTCCGCCATACAGCCTATCACTCCGATAATCTTATTCCTGTTTCCGATATTGGATTTGCGATTATGGAGATGTGCCTTCAGTTCGCGCAGGCGTGCCTCTACTTTTTGCTCAGCATTATCACGAATCGAACAGGTATTGATCAAGAGGATATCCGCCTCTTCCCATTTCTCCGTCAAAACGGCATCGGTTGTCTGCATAATAGCCGCTACAACCTCACTGTCCGCCACGTTCATTTGGCAGCCATAAGTCTCTATATAGAATTTTTTTATCATTTTATTTGCGTATTTCAAAAAAAAGTAGTAATTTTGCACCCGCTTTTGAAAAAACGGCGGGAAGTGGCGCAGCCCGGTAGCGCAACGGTCTGGGGGACCGGAGGTCGCGTGTTCGAATCACGTCTTCCCGACATTAGAGGACTTTGGTCCTCTTTTTTATTTTACCAGCGGCAGGTTCACTTCTGCCAATGCTTGTATTTCCACTCCGGCAAGCACAGACTGCATGTCAGCACTCTTCCGAATCATATCTACCCACCATTCCGCTTCATCCATGTCAGCGAAACCGCTTACGCGTAACGCACACCCCTCACCCAGTACCGGCATCTTCTGCAGATCGAAATCGCGGATAAGGAATTGCGAGAAGTTAAAGAGAGCCACTTCGTACAGCAGTTCGTTCAATGCCTCTTCGTCCGCTTTCGGCAAACGCAACAGCACGATACTGGGTTGCTTGCGGTCATCGCTCCACTGCTGCTCGGTAACCTCTTCCGGTGTTTCTTCTTCTATCTGTCCACGGCGGTCGGCCAATGAGCCGGACGCTCCGCCGGTCTGGCTCTCCATACCTTGTCCCATCATAGCCAGCATATCCTTCGCCATAGAGCCCAGTTCGGATGTAGGATAAAGGTTCACCAATTCCTGCAATTCGTTGATAAAGGCTGCCTGTCCTTCGGTACGAGCTACAGAGACAGCATTGAGGAAGAGGAAACGCGGCATGAGATTGCTTTGCGGGAACTCGGTCTGCGCATAGCGTTTGTTGGCTTTTACTTGTGCGTACTCACCTTTGGAGTAGGCTGTATAGGTAGCCGCATAGAGAGAGTCTTGTTCGGCTAACATACGACGCATCTTCGCGATATACGCCTCATCATTTCGCAAAGCGCGCAACTTCAGGTCCTCGGCAATGTCGTCCAGACAAGGATGACCGCTAAACCGTTCCGTCAGTTTGCGCAGCGTCTCTTCCGCCAGGAACTCATCTTCCACTTTGTCCCGGTAGATATAATAGAGCGCCACCATCGCTTCGCGCCATAAGCTGTCGCTGGCAGCAAAATCTTGCGGCGTTCGCGGTATCTGCTGGAGGTAATATTCGGGTTTATGGTTATCCGTCTCTATCGGAGCAGGGCGCGAGACAGAATCCATCGCCATAACGACGGTATCCGTTCCCTCTGTCATCATCTCCTCGGGATAAACGGATACGACTTGTTTGTTCTGCCGGCGCCAGTTGTCTTCCAGCGGTCGGTTGCCCCATCTGCGCCGCCATTCCTGCTGGCCCTGTTTTATCAACTGCGGATTATAGAAATACCACTCCGCTTTCTGCGGACCGCCTCCGCCTAACATATTGGCGGTATTGACGCTTCTCGGTCCGCCACCTTTTCTGCCAATGGCGATATCGCGCGCTTCCTGCTCTTGTTTCAAAGAGTCCGCTTTCTCTGATTCTATCAAGTCGGCAATGATCTTGTCAACGACAGCGCGCTGGTCTTCTTCACTCTTACGGCTAAGTGCTTGCAACGAGTCTTGCAGTAGCACTTGGTTATAAGCCAATACCAGTTCGTCAAGTACCTCCGAGCGCTTTTGTATTCGCGCATACTCTGGATTCTCCATTGAGAGTATCGTTATCGCTTCGCGGTAGCACGGCTGTGCTTTCTCATACGCGCGCATCTCGTAATATATATCACCCGCGCGCACGAGTACCGCCGCCTTGGCTGTTCCTGTTTGGGTTGCCTCTGCGATAGCTTTCTCGTACATCTCTAACGCTTTCGTGGTATCTTTCTGCGCCAGATAGATATTTCCCATCGCGCCGTATAACTGGTCCAGTTTGTCTTGATACTTGGATTGCTTGGTCATAGAGCGCAGTTGGCGGATGGCATTCTTGCCGCCTAACTCAGCGATACGTACGCGCGCATTGAATTCCATCTCTGTAGGAGGCGCCAGTCGCACAACGGTCTTATAGGCATCGGTTGCCTCCTGTTTGTTTCCTTCCAACTCGTACAACTGACCTAACACATACGCAAAGCGCGGACGGTATATCTTGCGTTTCTCGTACGGGATAGCGATTTTCACAAACGGTATGGCCTCATGGTAATGTCCGCCCTTCAGCAGCACATCGGCTTTCACAGCCGAATAGAGACGCGCATGCTTCTTGGTAAGCGCATCGATGTTGACGCGCTGCAACATGTCTTCCGCCTCATACTGCCATCCCATCTCGGCGTACGCACGCGCAATCCACAGCTGACACTGCGCAATCATGTCTGCGTCGTTGGAATAATGGTTAATGATATAATTGAAGGTACTTACGGCTCCGAGAAAGTCTCCTTTATGGAACTCTGCTTCGCCCAAACGAATCCATGCCAATCCCATATTGGCATTAAACTCTTCGGACTTGAGCCATAGTTTATATTTGGGGTCGCTCGCCTTTTTCGGGTCGCGTTTCGGTTTCGATTTGATAGAATGCAGCTTGATACATTTACGGCACTTCTCGATGGTTTTGTCCATCTGCGAAGCGCTGGTTTCAGCTGCTTTATGGTTGGAAACAGGGTACAGGTTCAGGATTTGGGTATAGTCATCCGTATTGGCATCACGGATGGCTTTCAGGCCCTCTTCATACGCGAGGTTGCCATTATACAGAATGTTGTATTTGACCTTCGTCTGATGGAACGAACGGGTCGCCCAGGTGTTTTTCTGGGTAGAGCACGAGGAAAGCAGCACGGTTAATGCTGAAATAAAAAATACTATATACTTCCCTCTAAACACTAAACTCTAAACTTTTACACAAGTCCTTTGACGTGACTCTGCGCGGCAATGAACTCTTTGAGATAATAAGGCTCGTAGTATGCCAACTGTTGCCCGCTAACTTGCTGGTCACCGGTTATTGCTTGCTCCGCCAACACGCCCATATATTGCGCTTGCGGAACGATATCGGGTATATAATGCCAGTTGGGTTGAGTGAGAACCTTCTGACATTTGGTTGCTCCGTCTCCGAAGTAGTACACGTCTTCTCCACCATCATACAGACTTGCTTCATTTTCCACTACCACGGCTCTGGCCTTTCCTTCTGTGTCCGTCGTATAGACTTCCATACGGCGGGCATCGATTAGCGGGCATAAATGTCCCTTTGCTCCTTGTTGGCGCGCGGACTCGCAGAGAATCTCCAAGGTAGGAACAGGAATGAGCGGGATATCCAGTCCGTAACAAAGTCCCTTGGCTGTACTGGTTCCTATCCGTAAACCGGTATAACTTCCCGGTCCTTCGGAAAGGGCAACCGCCTCTATAGAGAGGTCATGCTCCCGTGCAAACGAGAGCAATTCCTCTATATAGCGAGGTAGCAACCGGGCATGGTTGCTACCTTCACGGCAGATACACTGGTTTATCGGCTCGCCATCCTTGCAGATGGCGGCCGAACAAACCGATGTACTAGTTTCGATACATAGTATCGTCATATGCGCATTAGAACAACTTAACCTCGCGTGCTGCTTTCTTCTTCGGCCAGTTGAAGTGGTAAGCCAACTTGATACCGGCATCGAAGTAACCTACACGGCTTGCATACGTGTCTGTTGCAGAGAATACTGCCAAGTTCGCTGTTCCACCTGCACTCGGCGGGTTGGCGATATCCAGCAATGCCGGATCGAACGGGAGTTATATACGCAGTAGTCAGCATATACACCCAGACCCAGCGAGTTACCGCTCTTCAACAGGAACTCATAACCGAGTTCAGCAGTAAGCATGATGTTGATCTTCCATTGCAGGTCGTTGCCTCCCTGGGGAGTCTGACCTACGTACTGACCGGTTACCACGTTATCCTGGAGGGTAACGCCAGACTCGGCATCGTACGCTGTGATCGAAGCCGTTGCGCTATTGATGCTCTGATTGAGCGGCGTGTAAACCGGCAACATGAAACGCGGACCTACGTTCAAGAAGAAACCGCAGTCATGAATCAAGGAGAACATCAACGGGATCTCGAGTTGAACCTGATGGTCCGTCTCTTTGATCTGTTGCGCATTGATGGTATAGCGGAGATCACCCTTGTTGAAGGTGGAGTCAGCCGAACCGGAGAAGCTACCTTGTGCATAACCGACACTCAGGCCTACGATAAGACCGAGGTCCAGTTTACGTGCATCATTGGTCCAGTAGTGTGCATATTGGAGATCGAGCAATGCGTCACCGCCGATACCCCATTTCGCATCTACACCGGATACAGCCTGGTGCAACTGCGAAGCCACACCGCCGCGAACACCGATGGTAAAGCGGTCATATCCGTTACGGAAATTCTGCTTCGAGTGAATCGAGTCACCTTTAGCCATAACGCGCTCTACTTCTTCAGCAGGTTTAGCCTCTTCAGCGGCTTTCTCCTCTTCGGCAGCCTTAGCTTCCTCTGCTTTAGCAGCTTCTTCTGCAGCTCTAGCCTCTTCAGCGGCCTTGGCAGCGGCAGCAGCAGCTGCAGCTTCCTCAGCGGCTTTTGCTTCTTCTGCAGCTTTGGCAGCGGCAGCGGCCTTCGCTTCCTCAGCGGCCTTAGCCTCTTCGGCAGCAGCGTTCGGATCTTTGCCTTCCTTCACAGCCTGCTCATAAGCCTCTTTCTGCGCAGCGTGCTCTTTCTGTACTTGCTCTGCTTTCTCAGTAGCCTGACCGTTAACCGGGATCAAGCAGTCCTCGCACATCCACGAATAGATATTCATCAACAGAACGCCATCCGGGAAGCGCTTGGTACCCAATTGGCGTACCGTATGTACTTTATCCCATACCCAAACAGAAGGTCTCTCACCAGTGCAGTACTTTTGGCACTCACGCTTAATCATCACGGAGTCGCCGATAGCCACTTTAAACTCATGTTTCTGAGCCGGTTGTGCCTCTTGTGCCGATACGGCCGTTGCACAAATCAGGGTGGCTGCAATTAAAATTGATTTAATAGTTTTCATTGTGCTACCTCCTATTCTTATTTAACGATATAACGTAAGGTGGACTTCTCTTCGCCGCTCAACAGCTCTACCAGGTAGAAGCCGTGATCATTCGCAGCCTTAATCGTGAAGGTCTCTTGTCCGCGTACGTTGTACGTATGCTGGAGCAGGCCCTCGGTCGTAAAGATACGGATGATGGTTTCTTTCTCCGGATCGAGGTTGATGACTTTGATATCCTCACCCGGCATTGCAATGCTCGGAGCGAGAGCAGGAGCCAGTCCGGCAGCTACAGGACCGCATACGAGGTCTATCGTGCGACCGTAGAGTCCGCAAGGACCATCGCCCTTAACGGTGATAACCGCGTAGAAGGTGCCTACGAGCGGACTACCATCTGCGTTATTATACGAATAGCCCTCTGCTACCGGATGCTCCGGATCGTTAGCGTTGAACCACTCAACTACTACATCACCACCGGTGGTATAGAGCGGCTCAGTCTCAAAGCCATTCTTAGCGAAGTCCCAACGGTTGATGAGCAACAGACGGTTGCCATACTTTGCAATCGCGAGCAGATCCATATTTGCCGGATTGGTCAACGCGAGGCTGAGGTAGATGATACTGTCACCCCATGCTGCGCCACCCGGATAGATAGCAGAGTCAGGATTTGCAGTCGTCGGGAGGATATAGAGCGAGTCTGTCTCATCCCAGAAGAAGAAGTTACAGGTATCTTTCTCCAAGGTATCACGTGCAATATTCATATGCAGCGTATCTACCGTATTCTCACATTCTGTAGTAGCAATATACTTCACATTGATACGCTCGGCAGCCAGCGTAGGCGGATTTGCCAGGTCGATATCGATGTAGGTAGGATTGCTGTATACAGCGTATTGCCATTTGATATCCGTTACATTCTGAATCAGTTTGGTGTCATCGGCAGCATACTGAGCTTTCACCCAAGTGTCAGCAGCAGTAAGGTCGAGCGGTGCATTGCGCTTGATGTTCACCTGAGACGAGAAGTCATATACCTTCGGCTCGCGGAGAACGATCGCATGGATATAAGTAATCGAGTCGTACAACGCGAGTTTCTCTTCGTCCTTGATATCACGAACCGTGTCGTTCCAGTCAGTATCTAGGTCGATGACCTTACCTAAAACGGTAGCGCCCTTACATACATAGAACGTGGTATCCACCTCAACGGTGTCGCGTTTTACATCTACCTTCTCGATCCAGATATGCGTTGTCTGTGTCGAGTTGAACTCGATGAACATCAGTTGCGGGCTGGAAGCCTTGATGAAGTCGATAGAGATATCTTTCTTCAGGCTGTCGCCGGCAGGGATCGTCTTGCTAATTGTCGGCGCTACTGGCTCACCGCCACATTGGAAGTAGAGCGTAGCCGTTGCATCGACAGAAGCCGTATCAGACCAGTTGTCCACATGGAGACGCAGACTCTTGTTCTCCTGATACAATGCCGTGGTATCCAGTGCAACTACATACCAGGTATGTTGATCTTTCGGATTGACATTACCATGCTCCCAGTCGAACGACATTGCGTTGAGGCAGTCGTCACCGGTTGTTTGCGGCATGTTCAAACGAACCTTAATCGCTCTATCACTCTTGATGCGTACATATGCCGTAATCGAATCAGCCGTTACATAGCGATGCAGCATGCTGTCGATGAACTGCTCTTGGAACGAAGTGATATCAAAGTCATGTTTAACAGCTTTCTTGATACCCTTCGCCAACAGGTCACTCAGCAGTTTCTCGCCTTTATAGTGCTTGTTGCTCTTATTGATCGTACGTTTGCGAACCGGCATAGCGCAATCCATCTCGTCTTGCAGCGTAGCGGTAGCCTCGATAGTAGCCGTACCGTCCAACTCATATACCAGCGTGCTTGCGTGTACATATTTGTAGTTGTTACGGATATACGGGATACATACCTGATACCAGTGAGCTTGGTTGTCGCCCGGAATCACGTAGTCTACGTTCGGTACAACCAATTTAGCCTTAGCCTGCTCAGGATCAACGGCTTGAGCTGCGTACTCGCCGACGAACTTGGTCTCGAATACGAGCGAGTCAGTCGTTTGAACCTGGATGTAGAGTTCTACATCGCCTACAGCGTAAATAGCTTGTGCGGGTACGTTATGCGACTTGCCCTGGCCTTTCTTGATCGTACGCTCTCTGTAATCACCCAGACCGTACTCCTCAAACATATCCGTTTGAGAATTCAGACCTTCGTAAACATGTACGGTAACCTTAGCGTCACCTGCACCAGCGTTCTTAGCGGAAACCCAAAGTTTCTTGTTGTAGAGGTCTTTGTCTTTCTTCAGATCAGCCGTCTTCACCTTATACCATATGATGGTATTCGGAGATTGCGTCAGGCGCTCGCCCAGACGAACAGGGAGTGCATCTTTACGGTCATTACCGCTAAATGCTTTCACAAGCTCTGCCTTGAACTGGAAGTCAGCCGAACCAACCGGACGGGTGATGCGAATGATAACCGAGTCTTTCTTCAGCAATTGGTCAAACGTACCGGCAGGAATCGTGTCGGTGAAGTGTTGATTAGCCTTGACCGCCTGGCTCTTGGTCATCATCTTCTTCGTGATCGGGAAGGCAAACGCAGCCTCAACCTTGATCGTATTCGCAGCACCGAGGTTAATCAGATGTGCAACCGGTTTCTTCTTCTCTTCCATATTGCGAACCTTTTCGATCTCCGATTGCGGGATGATATACCATGCGGTATCGGTCTTCTGCTCATAGAGCTCATCCCACTTCAACTCAGTGAGAGTGATACCTTCGCCGGAGATGGGGTCAAACGGCTCAACTTCGAGCGTGTCAGCCCAGAAGCGGAGTCCGGTCGTTCCTTGCAGGTTCACATAGATAACACTGTCAGAAAGCATATCCAATGCGCTGTTCTCAATGGTAACAGTCTTCGTAGCTTTACCAGCCAGCGTGAAGTCCTGGATAGACGGTGCTTCATCAACCGGGCAACCATATGACAATTGGATCACACCCTTGCATTGCTCGTTGTCGCGGTTCTCCAAGTGCAGTTTCAGGTCATTGCCATCCTGCATTACTTGGCGCAGGTCAACTACATACCAGAGATCCTCATTCGCCTTCTGCGTATTGCCGCTAACCCAGTTGAACGGAATAGCAGACGAGCAGCTTGCACCTTCTGCCTCTTCGGTCAGACGGATCTGAACCTTGATTTGCTCCGTCGTGATGATGCGCAGATAGATGGTGTCTTGCGAGATATTCTCAAACATATTACGCGAGAGCTGCTTGCTGTACGAGCCGTTAGCAGCAATCGTCAGTTTGCGGGACTCATTCTCAATTGAATCCGGGCACTCCAGCGACAACTCAGCCGTGATGTTCACAGCGTTGGTGCTGCTGAGGTTCTGCACGAATACCGTCGGGAAGTTCTTCAGCGTCTTCACCGAGTCCATACCAATCTTATACCAAACGGTATCTTCAGCATTCTGCAGTACGCCGTCCTTCCAGTTGAATTCTACTGCGTTCAAACAAGCCTCATCCGGCTCTTTGGTCTGAGCAGGTACCGTGGTAGCCCAGAATTTAATATCCTGGCTGGTTTCCAAACCAATCCAAACAGTATCGGACAACATTGCATAGGTCGAGTAGCCGAGACGGCGGGATACTTCCTTACCGTCCGCAGCGATTGTACGGGTAATCTCCTGTACATCGATATACGGGCAGGAGAATGCCATCGAAGCCTTTACCGTAGCCGAAGCTGTACCTTGGTTGAGCAGGTGAACCACAATGTCTTTGAGGTTATCACGAGCGTCCGTTACATTGATCGCATACCACTGCGTGGTACGAGCCTCTTGTGTATGACCGGTCTCCCAGTTAAAGTCGATATTGGTCTTACAAGCCTTACCCTCACGTACGTGTTTGAAACGGCCGTAGAAGTTAATGTCTTGGTCGCACTCGGTGAGCAGGTAGATGAACTTGATGTCTTCGCTCAAACCCTCGAGCATGTTCTTCTTGTAAACCACAATCTCTTCGCCACCGTTAGCAGCCAACTCATACTCCGTGTTGCTGGTACCGAAAGCCGGTACTTCGAACGCCATCTTCACCGATACTTTTGCATCTACTGCGCCTAAGTTACGATAGGTGAACTCCGGCTCATACTTCGCGGTGTCGCGCATCTCAGCTACGCTGATCTGATAGTAGTGCTTGCCTGCAGCGATAACGAAGGTGTCGGTTACGTGCAGCGGCTCAAACGCAGCGGTAGCAGGGATAATCGGCTCAGCGGGTTGGTCAACCAGCTCTACCAATAGGCTTACCTGCGATTCTACGTTCTCAACGCCGAAATAGAGTTCATCGGGTTGAACGCTCTTGATCATTGCTTGCGGAATGGTGTCCTCAACGGATTTACCCGGAGCAAGTTGGAACTCACGCTTGGTCAAACCGGACGACGGGCAGTCGAGCGACTGACCAATCTTCAGGTTCACGGTCTTCGAACCGGTGTTGGTCAACGTGATCTTTGCATCCTTCTTGGTTGCATTCTTCACCGGCGTGAGATCCACTTTCCACCATGCCGAATACATCGGGTTCTGCGTGGTTACCGTGTTCCACTTCAACACACGAGCATCTTTACAGGTCTCATCCAGATCTGCGGATTCAAACACCTTAGCGCTCAGTTTGATTTTACCATTTGAGGTAAGGGTCAAGAAGATCTCCGTCTGTTTCATGCGAACCAGCATCGAAGCATTGGCCGTGTAAGTCTTGTACTGACGTGCAGCAATCGTGTAGTCTTTCGACTCCGACTGACCGGCTACGGTAGCCTGCATGCTGACATCGACAGACGTGCCAACTTCATTACTCGGGTTGGTCAGGTACAGCGTCAACGAGGGGTTCTCCTCGTCGTACAGCGGTGCCAGATCCACGCGATACCAGAGTGTTCCTCCGTCATGCGTAATCCCCTTGTCCCAATCAAATTCAATGGCATTGGCTTTGGTACTACCATCGCCTGTTCCAGCGGCCATCATAAAGACGGTCATCATCGACGCCATGATAAGTAAGAAAAACTTCTTCATGTGATTGATTGTTGTTAGTTAATAAATAGAGTTAATTAGTTGTTATTTGATTTCTAATCAATTTGTTGTCCTACGATATTGTATTTTCGCTCATCAACAAAGATGATTATTCTTCCATTCTGTATCTGTTTGCGTGCGCCTTTCTGCTCCGCATCCACATTCTCCACGGGGGTAGGATCCTTCACCGTCACCTGATAGCGCTTGGTACATTGGTTCGGCACCACTACATCAATCGTCGTATCGCCGTAGTTGAACAGCACCGCCCCCGTGAGGTTATGTACTACGCCCCGTTTCAAGTCTTTCGGGTCAACCAGTACGGTGTCGTATATCGGCGTCGGCTCCGTAAAGACGAGCGTCACATGTTGCGTCAATAATGTATCGCGATCTACATATACGCCTTCGATAAACGAGGTATCCGAAGCATACTCGCGTCCGTTGACGGTCAGCGTCTTACCTAAACAGGTCGACTCATTGATATCGGACGCTCCTTCCGCATATTTCGGATTAGCATAGTAGCATAAGCGACCGACTATACCCTCTTCATGCGACACATGTACCCATACATCTCTTCCGGCGCTGCGTGCATCTACCAACATAGCGGAATCGAATACATATACATGCAGCGAATCGGTCAGCGTGGTACGACCTACTTCTTGTCCATCACAACTATCCAAGGCCAGACGGATGTCAGCCGGCTTACACTTAAGATTCGAATGCTCAGGCTTATGGATCCAGCGCAGAAAGGCTTTGCCTTTCGCAGGGATCTTGTTTGCCGGCAGACGATATACATTCTCCGTCTCCTCGCATACATAGGTCATCCATGAGCGCAGCTCCAGCGCCTTCTCACAAGTCGAGTGCGGGCCCTGGTTGTACGGATAGCAATATACATGACCTACCCCTCCATGGACCGTATAGACATGCATCCGCGGCTCAAGGTTCTTGAGATATTCCGCGCTACCGGGCAGTTCGCTCAGTCGCTTATTGATTTCCTCCACCGGCATCTCATACATACGGTTCGGCGCCACGATCATCGAGAAGGCGGGACGATGGCTGATGCAGAACGCATAGACATCCATCACTACGGAGTCCTCCGAGAACCAGTAAGCCGAGATTCCCTGCTTGATATCATTCATCGTAGCCGAGAACCATACCGGTTCCGTCAATACCGTATCAATCGGGAAGGCAAACGGCGTCGTATTATAGGTGCACTCGCAGTACGTCTTGGGCAGCGAGTCCTTGTATATCTTCCAGAACTCGTCGTCCGCGCATGACGTTGCTTGCGCCATCGCATTGAGCGGGAGCAAGAGCAGCAATCCTATGATCCATTTGGCAGTTCGCATTGTCTTATCGGCCGGTTATTTTGGTTCCTAACATATCGTATTTCGCACCGCTACGGATAATCACCACGCGGCCGTTCTCCAATCGCTTGGTCGGAACGACATCCGTCGGCAGCAGGTCAATATCGGTAGGGAATTCGGTATCATACATCTCGCCGCAGAGGAAATAGATCTGTACCGCCACATGACCGGTCGCTACCCATTGCGGCTCGTTCGACACCGTCAGAGGCACATATTGGCCTTGACCGTCATACTGCACACTCCATCGGATGGAGGTGATCGGCGTCAACTCTTTCACATAGTGGTCATAGAGATTGGTCTCGGCGCGCTTCAGATCCAGCAACGTACGGTCATGCTCTCCGGCCAGGATCACACCCTCCATATAATCCCATTCCGAAGGCGACTGGAACACATACGGACGATAGCGACGGAGATATCCCTCGCTAATCACCTCGTCATGGATGGTATTGAATCCGGTACAGAAGAATACCGTATCGGCATCGTAGCACTCGTCGGTCTTAATCGTCAGATGCAGCGTCGTGATGCGGTTGCATCCATTGCCCATCGGCACCGTATCCATATAGTCTCCGCTCTCGCGATAGACCTTCCCGGACGGACCGGTATAAGAGAAGCATTGTGACGCTGTCTCCTCTTCATACTTCGTATGATTGATCTTAAGATCGAGGATCGTCACCTGCTTGTCTCCGGACGGCAATTTCTCCGTCTTCACGATGTATTCACCGCTCTCCGTATATTTGGTGCCCTCATAAACAAAGCTGTCGCATGCCGTCTCGGCAATACGCTCTTCGATAGTCTGTATCATCGGGCAGGCCTTAATCAGCGCAGGTTCATGAGCCACAATTTCCACCAACGCCGTCGTCTCGCTCTCCGGGATCGTCCAAATCCATCCCATCAAGCAGTCTTCAAAATACGTCTGTGCCGGCAATGTATCACCCATCAGCAACGCCGCAGGGATAGGACCGAATGGCGCATCCGGCAGATACTTCACCGTCGCCAGCAGACGCTTGGGCTCAATACGGATATAGTTCGCGCCGCTCTGGACCTCCAACAGCATGGTGTCCGTGATATACGGGGCATTGGCTATCGTCGTTCCGGCTTTCTCCGTAACGGCAGCAGACACCCCCATACACAGCATCAACAAGCCGATGAGCGGCAAGCAAAATCTCATATGTACACGTGCATTACGCATATACGCGAATATTCAGGGCGCAAAGATAATAAAAAGTTTTCAATTACACAAATATTTTGTTGTTTTTTGTCGATTTTTCTACAAATTTACAACTATTTCTTCCGTTTGTCCAACTAATGTGTATTTTCCGGCGGGCAATTCGGAGAGGGAATACTTGGTTTCCGGTTGCGCATCCGGAATAGTTTTTACTACCGATCCTGCCTCATTTTTGATGGTAATCGTTTGCACTTCGTTCACCTGAACGAAAGGCTTTTTTTCGTCGTCGCATGCTACTACTATCGTTGCTGCCGGATAGACAGGGTCTTTCTCCTCCGGCGCATTGGTTGTGAAGGTGAGGTTACGGGTGGTGCTGCTTGCGGTTGTATAGAATAAGCCATAGAAACAGCCTTCTTCATCGATACGATCCTTCCATGATTCTATTTCCCCGGCTTCTATTACCAGCGGCTTTGAGCTTTTGACAATCTCCTTGTATTTCAGCCAATACGGTGCATCTTTCTTGGTGCGCGTCATACCGCATGTGTCAGCAATATATACCTCGCAGTCCGAATTTATGGCAAAATTAATCGTCATATCTCCTCCCTTCCATTGCGGATAGGAGAACCGATAGACTTCGGCAGATGTCCTTTTGACTGTAATGGTTTGTTCGGGCTGCACGGTAAATTTCGCTGTTTTCTCATAGCATTCCGAGATAGCCCATCGGTCGGCGGTAATAGAAGTGGCTTCGGTACAGATAAAGCGGACATACATATAATGCCGGCTTGCCGGGATATTTTTCCAGAGCGTCTCCATCTCGCTTCCCATAATACCGAGCCATCTGCCGTTCTTCGTAGCCGAATAGGGATAGGTGGCTAATATATCCGCCTCGCCAAACGTAGCGGTTGTGGAGAACTGCATCGTGAACAGATGCGCCGTGGGCGTAGAGAAGATGATATCTACGTTCCAAGAGCGCGGGATGGCATATATAGCTTGCGAGTTAGCATCCAGCGCATAGGAGTTACCGAAGCGCATGAGGGTAGCTCCTCCTTCCGGCGCCGCCTGCGGGGCTTTGGTGATCTTCATCACGCCTTCCGCCTCGCTATAGAACTTCGCAAAATACATACCGGCTTGCGGCGGGAATTCTTTATTATGTACCCATTCGTAGATATCTTCCGCGCGGGCTTTGAGCGACCCGCCCGGTGCTATTTCTTTGAATTGCACAAATTCCGGTTTCGCTATATCGACTGTCGGGTCGAATTCGCAATCGGTGGCGGCCACTACCAGTTTGCAGGGTTTCGTACCGGTCCATGAATAGACAATCGTATCCTCCTGCCATTGTACGTAAGGCACGGTCACATGACGGTCTTTGTCTTTGCCTTTTACTTGGACGGTATCGCCGGCCTGGATAAACTTCGCATTATCCATACAGTTGGTAAAGAAATCATCCGGCGCCAGCTTGAGCACTCCGGCGGACTTGAACACTACGCGTACTACCACTTTCAGGTTTTCCGAGATACCCATTTGCAGAAGGAGGTTACGGTAGCGTTCTCCCAATTGGATATAATAGACAAACTTCCCGTCGTCCAGCGTCTTGCTCTCCAGCACCGCTTTATATGGCATTTTCATGTCGATACCGCTGTTTCCTCCCGTCTTGCAGAAGAGGCTACAGAGGATCTCGTTCTCGTAGTATCCGGATATACAGCTGAAGTCCATCTCTACGTCCGGTGCTGGAGGAGTCGGTTCACCTTCCGGCGCGAAATAAACGGATAGCGGCAGATCAAACGTCATGGCCGAGAACCACACCTCCTTCGGAGAAGTAGGTGAAGCGGATGAGACGGTATACGTGAACGGCTTATCCGGATCTTTCTCCATCGGGATAGCGCGCGAGCAGGTACGTCCGTCCTGTTGCGCAAAGAGCGTCGCAGCCGTCATCAGGGCCATCAGCGTCAAAAGCATTGCTTTTCTCATAGTATATGCTTATTTAGATTTATTATATACTTGTGTATAGTATTTATATAGCGCGTACGCACATGCGAGGAGCGCTATCAGCAGCCATGGCGTTGCACCGAGGGGTTGCGGATTGGTCGGATCGCCTTGATCACCGACAGGATCCCATTTTGTACCATTCCATTCATAGGTAACACCGCCTTCAATACGCGTATCTCCCACTTCCGGAGTCACCCATTCTCCAGCCCAATCATCCCAGCGATACCACTTTCCATCTCCTGCTCCGGCATCGGACCATTCTCCGTCCGCTCCGGGCTCTGTCGGTTTTGCGCGTCTTGGTCCGATAGCTCTGGGCATGGACGGCTCTGTTGCAACAACGGGAGCAGCCATCATGGAGCTATTTACCGCCAGTACCGGCATAGCGACAGATGCAACAGCTCCGCCTCCATACCTGATGCCGCGTGAAGAGGATGCGCCTGATGAAGTGGCAACTCCCCCTCCACTTGCTCCTCCTCCGGAACCTACGGTATGCACCGTAGCCGAAGAAGTGGCATACAGTCCTTTTCCTGACGATGTCGATGACGGCATGGAAGCGTGGCCATAGTGCGCATAACTGCGCACCGCGTTGCCACTCACCATCGGCACACTGCTTGTGTATCGCGTCGTCGTCATCACTACGGGTACAGTAGCCGAGGAGTGGGTTCCATAACTAACCGCACCCGGCGTGATGTGGACATCGTATTTCTCTCGCTTATTCTCTTCGTACGTTCCGTACACGGCAGTCAGCCACAAGGCAGTCAGCGCCGCGCACAGAGCAGCAACCATCCCTCCGCGAGGAGTGTTAAATCTTTTTTTCATTATCCTTAAATTTCCAACCTTCACAGGTTGTTTAAACAAACTAATACCTTATTTTACCATTTTACCTGTTCCGTCATACAACTGGTCGTTAATCAGGATATACAACTTATCCCTGATGATCAGTTTCTTCGGCTTCGCCTGTTCGCCTTCGGCCTGATCTATATCCGTAGCAATCTGCGGCGCGAAGAATCGTCCCATGAGGATGAATCTTCCGGTCGTCGTACCGGCAGCGGCTTCGAAAGTATAATCCGAGTCAAGCAGGTCTATCTGCGCGCCGGTCTCGTTATCGATGAGCCATACATAGGCCATGCGGTCGAGCCATTCGTTGTCGCGCATGGAGATGGTCAGCTCTTGCTCTTTCGGACTATATACCGTTAGGGCAACACCATTCTCCAGCAGCACATCTGCTACGCCGGCGAACGCCATCTCTCCGTACGCATGCGAACTATATATTAACGCGCGTGAAGCAGTAAACGATTGCTTTGCCACGTCGATACCGGTCTGATAGGTAGCTTCGAAGCGGTCTGGATGCACAAAGACACTGGTATGATCACCTACTCCGTTTCCGTCCTTTACATCCAAATGGAGCCACTCGGTTTGGATGTTCTCTTTATAAGCCGCACGGCGCGGAGCGGAAACAGCCTGATTGAGATCATTGGTGCTGAAATCCAGATACCCGGTTGCTGATGCTTGATAGGAGAAGGGCAGAGCCGGCCAAATCGTTTCAGGCCACTCTTGGTCATAGGATCCGTCTGCCAGCAACCAGCTTACCTTGAGTCCTGTTACCGGATCCGATTCATTTTGATAGATACTCATCAGCGGCGAGCAGACGATATTCCATCCGGAATTATTCTTGTCTTTGCCATGGCGTGTTACCGCTACAGAGGTGTTATCCGTCGGGATAACAGGGAAGTAATACTCGCGATAGTATTTATAGCTGGAGAACATCTCGTATCCTCTACCTGCTTCGATTGTAGCATCAGCAGCAAGCGCATCCCAGTTATTGGTTGATGTACCGCTCTCTGCACGTCTCTCCTCGTTATAGCTCTTCAGTATCCAAGTTGTGTTATAAGCAGGCGTCGTGCCATCCGACAAGAGAACATCGTCGATATCACACTCGTACGGCAGACCGAACTGATAGTACTGTCCAGTCGGATATTCACTCGAACCATCCGGAGCGATACGTGTGTAGTAAACGTTCGCTGCAGATACATTTCCGCTGATAGCAACCGTAGCCCATGGCTTGGTACGAAGCACGAGTTTACCCACAGTCAGCGTACCGTCGGTTACCTCCACTTCCGCACCCGGACATACGTAGAGTGCAGCCAGAGTGGCATCGCCGGAGATCGTCAACTTACCGCCATAGACATAGACTACACTCTCTGCATCAGTATCATCCAGCGTAGCATTCGCAGTATAAATCTGCGGAATCTTATAGTAATGCTGGCTCTCTATAACGTCCGCGTCATTCTTCAGTTGGATAAGCAGGTTATCGTTCGGCGTAAGCGACAAACCTGAGATCGTCAACGTACGTGACTGTGTACTACACTCCGGACTGGTTCTGGTGTAGTCAGTGCCGTTTACACGAATCTTCCAGTTATTCTTATTTGTTCCTCCTACCGCTTTGAGGTTCGTCACATTGATGGTAATCGAATTGCTTGTCCAATCCACGATATCCAGTTCACGGTCAGCAATGCTTGCCGTCCACTTTGCCCAGTACTCTTTATTACCGGTTGCAGTAGTGGAGATAGTAGTTACTGCATCACCGGTTAATCCGTCGTTATCAAACCAACCGCCGAAGGTAAAGCCGGACTTCGTTACATTCGTAGGCAGCGTTGCACCCGTGCCTACCGTGTAATGCTCTACATTACCTGCATTGATGGTACCGCCGTTCGTATTAAGTGTGATATCATACGTACGCGGCGTGCTGGCATACGTTGCGGTATAGGTAGCCGCAGCGGTAACAGAAGCCAATGCCGGACTCCAGCCTGCAAATGCATAGGTATAACTTGCATCCTCCGGTCTTTCTGGAGTTGCACCATCGTAAACCGCAGTGGTATTCTTCTGTTGATACGACTGCTGTAACTGCGTACCATCGTAGTTATTGAACGTAATCTGGTATCCCTCCGCTACTTTGTAGTTGTATGCAGTTCCCACACTTGCCTTATCCACACTTGTGGTCTCCATCGTATAGTATGTACAACTAGCCTTCCCCGGAGCAGTATATTTGTCTTCAAGATTCGAAGTCGAAGATGCGTCGGTTCGCTTGGTACTATACCAACCTCCTTGAATAAGGAAGTTCGTTGCCTTTGCCGCCGTATTTGCAGCATAACAAGTAGTGTTTGCGCCATTATCCGAATACATTACAAACCGTCCTCCACTGACCGTCAACTTCGGTGTCGCAGTAACGGCATCATAGCTTGTATTTGCTTTTTGAGTAGTTGCAGAATTGCAGAATACCGCATAACTATTACTTGCATAAGTCGTCACATCAAACTCCCCACCGGTAATAGTAATTGTTCCAGCATTGGCATAGTTCTTGGGGACACTATCATTCGTTGTTGAATAAATAGATTTGCCCGTTCGCTGTGCTAAAGCACCATATGCGGTATTGCCGGAACCTGTCGAAACAGTAAATGTACCGCCGCCAACGTTAACGGTACCGCCATACGTGGTTCCTCCTTTGGCAGGAATGTAACCATTGGCTACGATTCCTATCGCAGTCGTTGTATTCGCATGCACAATAAAATTAGGATTGCCGGATACTGTCGTCGTTGCACGTTGACACAAAATACCATATGCATCCGTTGTTGCTGCATTTACTCTAAACGTTCCGCCGGATAGAGTCGTCGTTCCTTGCAAGCTAACGCCATATGCCGATTTTCCTGTTTTGGTGCGAACATAGTATGTTCCGCCCTGAATTTTATTGCTTACCGTTCCGCCACCGGCTACGACACCTCCTGCGGTATTCGTGTTGGCCACAACTTTAACTACTACCGTCGATGTAGATGGGATGGTTAGAGTTCCCTTGTATGAGGTGTTCTTATAACCTACTGCTATACCATATGCTGTTGTGGTTCCGGAGCCGCCGACCGTATCAATTACCGCCTCGACAGTTCCGCCGTTAATCGTTCCGGTTCCTCCGTAAATATAGATACCTCGCGCAGTAGTTGTAAACGATTGAGCTTTGATATTTCCGCCATTAACCGTTAATCCTTTAGCCTCTGTATAGATTCCGGCAGACGTGGTGGATTTTGTGGTATGGCCATATATTTCTCCTCCATTAATGGTGATGGTGGATGTGCCATTCTTACCTACTATCGCATAGGAAGCGTATTGGGATTCACTTTCTACTTTTCCGCCATCCATCGTGAATGTGTTACCATTAACCACATATACGCCAGTTGCCGCCGAATTTTTATTACCAGATGCCGTGGAATATGTATGCGGATTACTCGAATAGATATAACCTTTTTCTAATATAAGTGTACCTGCCGTAAGGTATACGCAATTCAAACGAGCATTGGTACTTAGTGTTGTGCTTATCTTTCCTCCCTTAGCAACACTGCTATCATCAATAGTAAAGGTTTTGCCGGTAGCGTTGATTTCTATCAATTTATTGATTGCACCTGAAAGCGTACGATTATTCAAATCCAAGGTGCAATTATAAACTGCGGAATATACCAAGGAAGCAGCGGCTGTCGTATTCTTCAATAGTTTGATGGTCATGTTAGCCGTTTGTTCATTCGCAAAGGCAAACGCCGCATCAATTGTGGTATAATACGTAGTTGTACTACCCACTTTCACACTTGCCACAGTTGGGGTCGTGCTATAGTGTGCGTAGTATGTCTTGTTACCGAAGATAGCAGGAAGCGGTTCCTCTACTATGGTACCACCATTCGTAGCGGACCAGCCGTCGAATGTATAGCCATAATCCTCATCAGTCGCACGCGTAGGAGTCGGATTGCTGCCATAAGAAGGTATCGCATCGTATGGCAACTCTATAGTCGCCAGCACACTTTCATCGTAATTCTTCCATGTAACGGTATAGGTCGGTACAAAGTGCGCATAGAGCGTACCATAGTTCTGAAGGATCGGTGTACTCTCTGTAATTCTTGTACCACCGTCTGCAGCAGTATACCAGCCGCCAAATACCAGACCTGCAGAGTTCGGTGTAGCTTCCGGCATAGTACCTAAGGTCTTACCGTGACGTATGTTGGTATTCGGTGCGGAGCACGTACCTCCGTTCGCGTACGCGTTCCACTTAATAGTATATACAACGCGGTCGTAATTATAGGTCAGCGAACTCGTCCCCGCCGCACCAATTGTCAACGACTGCGGATCCGGCGTTAAGAATCCATCGTAACTCTTACGATCCGGAGTAACCGTTGCGTCCGTTGTTCCGGTCTTTGTTTCTGTATCCGCCAAGGTGTAACCATCATCATTGATATTCTGCTGATAGTGCTTTACGTAATACTTGGTGTTGGTCGCAGGATTCCAATGTGCAGTATAACTCAAATCATTATCCGGCATCTTAGAGGCAGGATAAGGAACGCCCCAATTAGCGAAGGTATATCCGGTCTTGGTTACAACCGGAGCGGTAATCGTTGCATTATAGTTAACCGAGCTACTCGGCGAGCCCGTTGCACTAGCTGCCGCACCGGTACCAGCTGTCTTAACCGTTCCGCCCGCTAGATTCCATGTCAACGTATGCGAGTTGATACCAAACTGCGCATAATATGTACCATCCGCAGTAATAGACGTAGTCGTTTCTAACTTCGTACCACCCGATGCGGCTGTATACCAACCTGTTTGTGTATAACCGGTTTTGGTGGCGGTAGGCAATGTGCCCACAGCAGCACTCGGCTCTACATAGATTACCTGTGCTTCTTCATTACCGCCGTTTGTCTTAGCATCCAGCGTAACCATGTACTTCAGCGTTGTTTCGTTGAAGTGAGCATAATAGGTTCCTCCCGAAGAGGTTACGGATGTCAGCGGCGAAACTAAAGAGCCTCCAATAGAAGATGACCAACCATCAAATACGTAAGATGTAGTTGTCGAACTGGGTTTCGTCTGGGGTTCTCCATTATATTCCGGAGTGGTTCCTTTTTCTTGATAGGAAGACTGGAGAGTTGTTTCGCCATTCTCACTCTTGAATGTAATCGTATAAGCCTCAGCCACTTTATATTCGTAATCAGGTCGATTCGGATCAGAAGAAGGCAATGTGACTACATGCTTCGGTGATACAGCATAGCCCTCCAGATTACCCTCATGACTGTAGTATCCTCCATTAATTTGGAAGTTAGCGGGGAGTGCAGCAGTATTACATCCTAACAGATCTCCTGTTCCGGTCATCTTGTAATAACCACCATTGATGGTACAAACCGGAGTTGCACTGGCTTCATTCAGCGTTTTTGTACCTTCTACATCTATTCCTATCGCTGTCGTGGTTCTTGCATTTGCGTAGAAGTGACCACCTGTAATAATTGCTGTTCCATGTGCCGCATAATTGCCATTAAACACACTATATGAGTTCGTATTCGCTAGGTTCTTGGTGGTTGCGGTTACATATAATCCATATGCCTTGGTCTTATTCGTGGTGTTTGCTGTGATGGTACCACCCTTTATATTCAATTCTCCATAATGGCACCATCCTCTATTACCATCTACCACGCCTTGGACTAAAACTCCATAAGCTACCGTAGGCGCATTTGCTACTATATTTGCGCTTCCGTTTATCGTAGTTACACCTCCATCTACCCGCACTCCATAAGCTGTACTTTGACTTGATGTTAGCACGTTTGCTGTGATGTTGCCACCTGTAATAGATGTCGTTCCATATGATAATATACCAAAGGCGGTTGTACTTGTCGTTGCCTCTGCATTAATTGATCCGCCGGATATATTGCACCTTCCATATTCACGAAGCTTTACAGTTTGATTAATAGGGCTTTCATTATAATCACCTGTTACATCAGCCGCGCCAGACACTTGCACCCCGCGGGCATCCTTTGGTGTCCTAGCAGTAATGGTTCCTCCTGTAAGAGTTAGTGTGCCATAGGAAGAACTAGATGTGCTTTTCGCTGCATTCCATGAAGCAGAGGCACCCACGAAAACTCCATATACGGTGCTCGCTCCTATAGCAGAAGAAAGGATTGAACCTCCGGACATGTTCAGATTTCCATACTCAAGACTTACTCCACGTGTGGAATACCATGTGGTCGCATGCGCCTTTATCTCTCCTGTTCCGGACAAATTCATTGTGCCGTTCGTTTCAACTTTGACGGCATAGGGCTGATGTTCATCCTCGCTTTCTACCGTACCACCGGTCACCGTGAATACCGCATTTGCCTTCACCACAACACCCGTATTAGTCGCCGACGTAAATGTTTCTGCGGTACTACCTGTTCTTGTGGTCGTATTCGTCGAATACATCTTGCCCGATTCTAATTTAAGTGTGCCTTTTGTTACTTGGTATCCTATCGTACGAGCATTTCCGCCTTCCGGACAGGCACGGAGTTCTCCTTTCTTATCGGACGTTTTATCCTTTATAATGAAAGTTGAGCCCGCGGCGTTTATATTGAGCATATATTGGCATACACTCGTTACCTTGTGTCCATTCAAATCCAACGTACACGTAGTATTCGCTGCTGTATATACTGCAGATTCTGAACCGGTAGGTATATCACGCAGAATCGTAATCGTTGGGTTTTTATATTGGTTAGCTACTGCTACTGCCTCGTAGAATGTCAAGAGGCTACGCGTTTGCGTTGGATCGCTTGTTGTCACACGCACGTACGGCTCCGCTATCACCCACTCACTACCTATATACTCATAGTAGGTCTTCACATTCAGTTCGTCGGTAGAATAGAAGAACGGGGCTTCGCGCGTCACATTCAACCAGTTATTCTCAAACCATATGAATTGCTGTTCCTCTACCGTATAAGCCTTTCTCTCTCCTTCGATACGTGTAGCCGAATGCCATATACAACCGTCGAAACTGATGTAGTACTCCGTAGCCGCTCCTGTTCTATGATAAGCTGCATCATCTGCATTAGGCTCCATCTCGATAAAGCTGGTACCTACAAGCGCCTTCTTAACGCCACCAATAGTATAAAGACAGTTTTCATCCGTACCGCCTAATTCTTCCCATACGGTACAACTGATTTTGTTATAGAGCGAGCCGTTTGAGCAACCGTACATATCTGTAACCTCTGTGGGGATAAACTGGTGCCAGTCGGAGAACTTTGACCAGTTATAGAGACGGCTGTTACCATCCACCCACCAGTCGGCACATCCGTCTTCGCTCACATTGAACCATTTCATACGGGGTTCCAGACCTGTACGGTCATGAGAATAAACAGCCGGGGTATTGACATCCGTTCCGCTATTGCCAGAAGCCATATAGGTGAAAGCGTGCGTATGGTCGGATTGTTCGTTTTGCTTGCCGTCAACAAACCAACGACCATGGACGTTGTGGAAAGTCTTATTGGCAAGAGACTTCGTATAGGAACCATCTTCATTACAAAGGTTAGCGGCATTGACGGCGTATGGCGTGAAGTATATATCTGCTGCCCCTTTACCAAAAATACCATCATAGTGATAGTGGGTTCCTCCGGCTTGTGTTCCATTGGATCCTCCTTTTAAGAACCATATATTTTTCTCTCCCGGCAAAGCACTTTGGAAAATTACCTTACCTCCGCCATTTCCCATTATATTGGCTCCATTAGCAGTGGTATATATTCCACCCGTTACTTTGAGCGTACCATCTACAATTAGTCTGGCATCATTAATATATTCTTTTGTAGTCCCCGTCCCCCGGTATTTATGACTTGTAAAATTATTGAATGGTAAATAATATTTACTATTTGCAAACATATCAAACTGATCCAAGTCGAACACATGCAGATTGGATGCGATGGTAACCGTAGCGTCCGGCTTTATTTCTATAACAGAACCCGCATGCATGGTCATCGGTTTGGACAGGGTCATATTGCAGTTAGTGAGAATTATATGCATATTGCCGCAAATCGGTAGATCAAAGTCACTTGATTTAACTGTTACGGTAATTCCGACATTAACAGATACTATTAACTGATCCAATTGAGCCGTACCAGATAACTCGTAGCAAACTAAATCTGTAGTCGGGTCATACCATTTACGCACTCCTGATTTACTATCTTTCAATAGGAATAACGCATCGCTATTTGCTATCAATGTCGGTTTTGTTTTTTGAGTTCCCAAATCCATTGTAGGTATATACAACACAGCAAATACTTTTTCACTCGCTCCATATTTGATTGTCAGAGGAACTTCTATGTTTTGGATAGTATAACTTTGGAAAGGGAACCACCGATAGTCGTCCGCACACTCATTACCCGCCGCAAGTTGGGAACCGCCACGAAAATCTCCAAATGGGATATCCTCCCATACGGTAGATCCATTATTGGCAGTAATCGTTCCTACTCCTGTCGTGTTGTTTCCCTGGTCTTTGTCTTGCCCCTTGATAAAACCCCAAGCATATAAAGTAGCGCCTGATTTCAACTCAATATGTCCACCATTTGCCATGTTGATTACGCCAAGGTCTCCGGCTGGATAAGCAGTTGCATTGCCTCCCTGATGCGATATGATCTGACCTCCCACACATATGGTTCCTTCACAAGTGATATCCGCTCCATCCAACATCGTCAAGGTACGATACGCATTTGGCAGGGGAGCAGGTGATGGTTTATCTACTACGGCAGGTTCTGTTTGTACCGTCTCCGCTGTGCTATAGGGGATAAGCAGGGATACACCGCTTGATATGGTATAATTACCCGGCAGCAGATAACCGTCACGGGTACAGATAATCACTTTTTTGCTGGCACTCTTTGCCGCTGTATTGGCGGCATTGAGATCGTCATAGTATGTAGAACCCACCTTGAATTGAGCCAACGATTCCGCAGGATATGCTGTAAACACAAAGTCTGCGTATATCGTCAGTTCTTCCGTTATCGTCGGCGTCCAAGTAGCATCTGTACTAAGATAGCGTTTTACTCCTGCTTCTTTGACATACCATCCTTTAAAACTATAACCCGTTGCCGGAGTTGCTACCAGTGTAGGAGAATATCTATACGTATCTCCGGTAAAATGCTCATAGTCCGTTGCAGAAACAGTTACGCCATCAACGGTGTAACTTCCTTTTCTAACGCCAGACTCATCTTTCTCCACTGCTTTAAAAACGATGGTGAGATTCTTTTCCAATTCACGCCATTCTACGCCTACGGTAGTCTTCTCCGTAAAGGATGTCGTGAACGGATTCTCCGTAGAAAGAATTATTTTCTCATCTCCTGCGCCTAACTTATACCAGTTAAGAAACTCCGTCGCTTCAGAAGGTGTGGCAGTTAACGTAATGCTCTTCACCGGTATAACCTGATTGGAAGTAGTGATTGTGCTATTCACCCCTTTACCTACAACGGTATATGAGCCTTTATCTTTCGCCGGTGTTGATGCCGCTAAGAACGTCACGTTGATTGCGGGAATCTGGGCAAACTTAGCATAGTAGGTTACAGTATAGCGGGTAGAACCTTCATATGTAGTCACTCCAGAGTTGGATTTATAACTTGTAAATCCTGCTTGGTCCGGGAATTTTACTTCTACATCCTCCCAAGGATTATCTTTAGAAACCTGCGTATTTCCTCCGGCATCGCTATACCAACCCACAAATCGATACTCTTCCGGATCAGTAGGAGCTGCCGTAAAAGTGAAGGTGTTGGTATGGATAACCTCTAGATCATTTCGTTGGCCCGTGGTTTCTGAGGTGCCTAATCCGGTATCCCAATCCACGTACGACTGACTACCGTCTGCGGCTGTAACAGGGTCGGAACCTTTGGCTTTTGCAGTGATTTCCACTGTCCCGTATGCCACATTCATGGACTGCGCAACGGTCCGGGCATAGTCCGTTTTGTTATAATAGTCATATCCGCCACATCCATCATCTTTTTTCCAGTGACTCCTTCTCGGGCCGGACATGACTATCTCCTCCGCCTCATTCTCGTCATAGACGGGGCGGAAGGACATACCGATTGTGCAGAACACAGCCAGCAACAGACCAACAGAAATGGCCGTAAGTTTTGCACTACTTAAATTCAAAATCTTCTTACTCATATTGTTTTGTATCTTAAATGTTCGTCGTTATTTATCGCTATTTTCTAATAACTGCTTTACTTCTTTATCGAAGTCTGATTCGATTAGTTGTGTCTTATTGAACATCACTGGCGGAAACGGGTAGCCTGAACAGAGTTCACACGATAGCCCACAGAGATGATCGCATCGAGGTTGTAAAAAAGAGTTTCTTCGGTAACTTCTCCGCGGAAGCCTCGATTTACGACTATTTCCATTTTGGAAACCGTCGTGCTTTCCTGCAATTCTCCTGACTCAAAGATATTCTTCAAGTGCTTGCTAATCGCCGGAACTTGCACTCCAAACAGCTCAGCCATAGCCTTCTGCGTCATCCAGAGAGTTTCCTCCCGGACGACGACCTGTACCTTCTCCGAATGCTCGGGAGTGTTGTACAATATGAATGCTATATCTTTTGCCATTTCTTTCTTTTATCTCTCTCGCGTATATATGCGTACTCGCACATGCGCCGACAGAAAGCGGCGCAAAGGTACGGTTTTTTTTTCACATGAACAAACTAAACGCATAGAAAAAGACAAAATATTCATATTTTGCTATCTATAGTTAACAAAATACACACCATACGAAACATTGAACATATCTATGAGTGCATAAAAAATCGCCTCGTGTGAAGCGATTTTTTATGTTATGGGTGATGTACTCACGATTCATGGACCAGAACAGCGCGGACAAAGGGAGCGAATTGTTTGTACGGTTCGGGGTCGGAGAGTTGTGCTCTCCAGCGGTTATAGAGTTCCATAAAACGAGGATGGGATTTGTCGCGGATGATAAGTTGGGCATCTCGACAGGCTTGTTGCCAATTGCCTCGTTGGGCCTTTTCGCCGGGCGTGAGAGGATGCTCGTCATAATCCCGTTTGTTTTGGATAAAGATTTCATTGGGACCTATACCGGTCTCTTCGCCGGTGAGCGGGTCATGGAAGTGTTTTTTCTTAGTGACCGTGATATGGTTCACTCCCTGTTCGGTTGTTTTTTTGAGTGCTCCGGTGATACAGTCGATCCCGTTGCTGGTAGTAAATTTCGCCATGTTAGTAAGGGTAATAATTAAACAATGATTAAACAATATATAAGGAATAACTAAAGATTGCGTTCGGCGGCGAATACTATTCGCCTGAAATTGACAAAGAAAAATTTGCATGGCACTCTTGACACAGTTGGCACAGTTTAGGCGAAGAGTGTCAAGAGTGCCAACTGTGTCATGCGATTTTTTTATAGGTCCCATACTTGATTTTTTGTATCAATCCAACTGCCTGCCATTCATCACTCCAGCGGATAGCCGTGCGACGGCTGATGCCTTGACTTTGTGCTTCGGCGACAAGGATTTTGGATTCAAACTCATCCGGAAGAAGGGAGAGGAGGATGGCCTTTTGGTCAAGGGGTTTGACGGTGGGCAGCGATATCTGATGCGTGCCTTTGACGAGTTGGTAGGCTTGGGCCATGTGGAGGATCAATTTGTTCCCTATCATCTCCGCTATCTGATAATCCGCATCGGAACAAATTATTGGACATTGGACATTGGACATTGGAGATTTTTCTTCGCGAAGGCGGAGCGCGGAAAGTATCATTGCGATGCGCTCGATATGGACAGCCATACGGAGAACGACGGAGTGGAACTCTTCGCCAAGCATGCGGATGAGGGTCGGATACGCCGTCTCGAGGTGTTGACCCAAGCGCGCGCATTGCTCGGATGTTAATCGGAACTCGCGCGGATGCGCAAAGAGGAGTTGCTCGTAGAGACGGTAGAGTTGCTCAGCGGCGGTCTTGATGACGGCGTCGGAGTTCTCGGACGGCTGCACATAGCGCGACGAGAAAGCCTGGTGGTCCTCCACGATTAGCGTCAGCAGGCGGCTGAAATAACCATTCTCGATACTCGGCACAAGCGCGTGATACTGGCTAAAGGTACCTGTGAGAACCATCGACACTTGCGGGCGTTCAATGATAGACGCTTCGCGACAACGGGCACGACTGATAGGCTCATGTTCCGCAGCTTTACGAAGAGCGGTGTTGTAATTCGCCGTAGATGAACGCCAGATATCCGTAATGACCGAACCCTCGGACTCGTGGATATATCCGCGTCCGTGCTGGCGAGCGAGCGTCTGATAGAACGCCGGATAGGTGGCATCACCCGGGATGATGAGCGGCGACTGCTCATGGATAGGTTTGACCAGCTCAAGCGCGAGGTTCGCGATACCCTTGCCGCAGGCAGCCGAACCGACGATAAAGAGCTGGAGGTTCGGATAATAGCGTTTGGCGCCGATGCCGTACTTGAAATACAGATTCGGCATCACACTTCCGCAGGCAGTAAGCGCAGAGAGCAACAGCATGTCCTTCTCAGCAGGCGACTGCGCGAGCGAGAGGACGGATTGGAGTAGTTGAGGCAGGTTGTTTGCATCCATGTTTTCCACGATGCGGAGGTTAGCCTGCTCCTCTTGATTCAGGTTTTGAATTTCATTCATAATGTTAAATGGTTTACGTGTTAATAATGGCCGCTTACGCGACGTGATTTTTTTGAAATCTGCTGCAAAGTTACGACAAAAAACATCCTTTAAAAAGGACGCATAAAAAAAAGGACGTCGGGTGACGTCACTTTTTTGCTTTGCTCCGCATTCGTTTCCCGAGTGCGTTATCATCGACATACCAACCGAAGAGGAAGGTTAGCTGCCGGCACATTTCTGTCAATTTATGCGCTCGGAAATATTTTTTGAATTCCGCATCATATCTGCACCGGTCCAAGATATACTCGCATACCTTCACATAATTGCGCTCAGGCGGAACAGGCGTTATGTCATCTAAAAAAATCTCCTGTCTGAGGTCTTTTTTTTTACCCTCTGCAGGCGCCAGACCGATCTTCTTCTCCACAAAATCCTTCCAAAGACTCATCCATTGACGGAAGAGGTTGATCTGCGGCTGCGTAAAGTTCTTCATCTCGGGTTTGAGGAATTCGAAATCGGTTTCGTTCTCACGGATGAGTTGTTTAATTTTCGCCAGCTGCACTTTGTCGTCCGGATAGAGGTTGGCTACCTTTTGCGCCTCGCTCCACAACCACTCCCAATAACCATTCAACACCTGTTCGGCACTGAGTCCATCAAAAACAAAAACAGGCTCAATTCTCTCGATTTCATCGGGATTTTTCAGTTGCTGAGAAAAGGCATATACCTCAGCCGGATCTCTCCAATTGATGGATAGCAAACGTTGGCGACGAGTCTCCACAAATCCCGCATCGAAGAGCCATTGCGCGAAAGGAGTTCTCCATGGCACCGCCTCATATATCTGTGCCTCTACTTGCTCCCGCACGAGACGGCGCATATAGTCCATCATCAACCCTATCGCCAAGTCATACAGCCGGTCATTGCCACAGATGGAGAACAGCAATTCATCCGATCCGGCCAATTCCATATAGTTCTGGCAAAGCGATTCCACTTCGGTTGTAAACAATCCGCCGTTTTCGCGCCTTACCTCGCGCTCGTAGCGGAGAAAGAACTGCTCACGCTGCGCGTTATCATCTATCGCTATCCCGCGTTTGTCCCCTTCGGGTGTATCCACCAGCAACGCCGCTAAGACAGCCGCAGCGAGCATGCCGGTCAATTCAATCGGCTGCCCCTCCCCCGCATAAATCAGCCGATGCGATTCATAGCGCGCAGAAGGGGAGATGATATAGTTATCTAACAGATGCATGGCAATCTTAATACATTCGCTGGATCCAATAGTCCATAAAGATATCACAAACAGAATAGATTCCTTTCTCCAACGTCACAAAATCTTTTTCTAATAGGCCCTTCATAGCAGACTGGACAGTACTCGGAGTTTGAAGGCTATATTTCTCCACATATGCTGCAGAAGTAATGCTCTTTGTCGGCCCACTCTTGGCTAAAGCGACAAGCGTCATCGTCTGTTTCTCCGGTAAGCGAGAAATGGTTTCTTCGTATACATAAGACTGAGTCTTCAGGATATAATCCAAGGCATCTTCGACTTGCTCAACCTCACACGTTTCACCTTCTTTTGTAAAGCCGTAGAGCACATTGAAGAGTTTTTGTGTGTACCATGTCACACCGCGGCTAAGGGCATAAACAGATTCCGTCACGCCGTCCGCCAAGGTGCGATTCCCCTCCGCGAACAATGCTTTGGCAAACGCATCGTACGTATTCATATCGATGCTTCCGATATGCATGAGTGACACGCTCTGGTAGAACGGTCGCGAGGCACTGGTAAACATCGTGCTCATTGTGTGGCGTTGACTACCGGAGAAGATAAACTGCGCATTATGACAACGTTGCACATAGGTACGGAGGGTAGCTTCGATATTTTTCTCCGGGAACTTACCAATCTGCTGGAACTCGTCTATTGCAACGATGCATGGCTTATCTGCTAATTCCAGATATCGAAAGATCTCCTCCAAAGTCGCTTCCGGCTCCTTGATGTCGCCTATTTGCACCATGAACGTCGGTTCGCCCATCGGAGAAAAACTCATTCCAGATTGGATAGAACGCATAGTCTGCCAAAAACGTTCCATAGCACGCATGCCAAAGGGTTTCAGACGAATTAGAATTTCACGGCTCAATTTTCGCACCAACTCACGAAGCGATTTGGTATCGTATATATCAATGAAAAACGTATAGTACCGGGCCTGTATTTCCGATTGCGAGAAATAATGCTCTATTAAACCACTCTTACCCATACGGCGCGTTGCAATCAACGCTACGTTATTGCCGTTCGCTATCTCATGACGAAGTTGTTCGGTCTCCGCACCACGATCACAGAAGTAATGCGCGCTCTCGTACCCACTGATTACAAAAGGATTATCCACAGTCTTCATATTTTTATTATTTTATGATTATTATAAAGTAATAAAATTGAAATTCGCCGCAAAATTACTACAAAGGTTTGGAATATGCAAGGATTGGACGAAAAAAAATCGCATTTTGCTGCGATTTTTTTTGGTGTATAGGGTTGTGGGGATTAGTCCAAGTTCATGACGGATTTACCATCCGGAAGGAGGAGCGTACGCTGGTGAGGGAGAAGCGTATCTCCAAAGATAGTCATACCATCCTGCTGCAGAGTGCTATCAATGCGTATTCCTGCCATATCTAATACGGACCAGAAGACATGGTCCGCACAGAGAGGAGAATCTTTATGGCAGCACATATTTGCCACTTTTTCGGGGAAAGCGGCAGCATATTCATCACTATACCAAATCATTAACGGGACATGGTATTCGCCAGAGGTAGGCCGCATATAGCCATGTGCACCGCCATTACGTCCTATAGGTCCCTCGCCGTGATCAGAGGTAAAAATCCATTGCGCTATACTATGTTGCGACCGTAGCACATCGGTCACGGCTAATAGCAAAGAATCTGTATAGAGTATGGCATTATCGTAAGAATTATTATACATTTGCTCACCATGTACGTCACGCGTTGTAGTGATATCCGGATAATAGCGAGAAGTGGCGGCACTCGTATTTAGATAGAACTGGTGATTCCCCCACAGGTGCAAGATCACAAAGAGTTTGTCTGCCGTTCTACAAAGAGAATCAAGCGCCGACGACATATCCATATCTTTTTTCACCCTAACTATCTCTGTCCCGTTTGCTACATAATCACTGACGCCATCACTGACCAGCTGCGCTTCATTAGTCAACCATATTGTCTTAAATCCCACTTCAGAAAAAGCCTGTTGTACTCCATACTCAGTATAATTAAGCGAAAAGGTCTGAGGAGTGGCACGTGTAACGAGCATCGGTATCGCGTACATAGTAAAAACACCGGTGGTATAATAATTCGAGAAGCAAACAAGGTTTGGTAATTTGCCCATTCTCGGCATTGTAATGCGGTAGTCCTCCTTGGAAAAAGACACATGATCGTACCGTAACGATTCATCAATAATCAAAAGATATATTTCTTTTTCATTTTTCTCTTGCGCGCGATAAGCAGAATAAGTAAACGGAGGCGTTTGCGCTAGCATACGGTTACGTTCATTTCGCTGGTGCAAAGCCTCTGCCATCTGCACGTATGTATTTAACGGTGGTCGATTAATAAGAGATGATGGAGCAAAGCAGAGTTGAAGCACAAAAAGCACCACAGCCCCAGCCAGTAACCATCTAGAAAGGCTGCATACAGGAAAGGTAATAAAAATTTGAACAGAAAGCAGTATGTAAGCTACCGCTACGACCACTATAAACGCGATATGCTGCATGATTATCCGGCCGAGAGCGCCTTCCGCTTCATATGGCGTTGTCATGAAGAGCGAACGGATATAGCCTGCAGAGGACACATCGCCGCCATAAACAAGCATATGGGCTAATTCGAAAAGTAGCCCTACGAACAACAACGTAAACAGTCCCCATCGCATCCAACGCCATGGCGAGCATAGAATAATAGCAGCAAGCGTAACGGAAACGACGAAACCTGTCAACAAAAAGGGAATCGCTTCTATTGAAAACCAATACGCATGGCAAACCGAAGGTAGCATTAGCATACCCGCCAATGTTACCCATAATGCGATTTCTCTACTATGTCCGTTTAGATTTGCCATCTCGATAGATCGCCGGAGGAGTAGCCGGAGTGGTCGTATGTACCGAATATACGATTAAGGCTAAACCAATAAGAATATACGGAATGCTTAGCATCTGCCCCATATTGAGGACGAATGCCTCTTCGAATTCACGCTGTACAGGTTTAAGATATTCAATAAAGAAACGAGGAACCCACATCATCAAAGCGGAAATACCTGTCAATAGACCAAGACGCTTAGATGCATTGGTGTAATTATAGAGACACCACCATATTCCGATAGCTATTATTGCCAAAACCGATTCATACAAGGCAGTTGGATGGCATGGTAATGTATCTCCGTTATTGACAAACAGCATACCCCATGGAAGATCCGTAGGATTGCCGTATATCTCCGAATTGAAAATATTCGACAATCGGGATATAGCATGGAATGCCAAGCGGCTGACTATCATCCTATCCATCACCCACCATGTACTGCAATTGAATAACTTACCAGCTACTATCCACGCCCCAAGCCACATGCCGAAATCCACTCCATGGCTTGCCATGCCGTGTCCTATATTCAACCATTCCAGAGGATGTTCAAAAGTCGGATTATGCAACACACCATCAATATCATACCAGTCGTAGAACCAGCAATGGAACATATGGCAGAACAGCGTACCTAGAATAGTACAGGCGATAAACACTACATCCACATAACTGCGAGGTAATTTCTCTTTGCGATAAATCAAATATTGGAACAGATAGACCACCATGATGGCCAAGGTCACTACCGTTCCATACCAGCCGATAGCAAAGTGTTCGCCCTCATATATGAAGGGAGAGACATTCCATGTAATATAACCAAGAGTAGATATCATAAGCATAGTGCAAAAAATCCCATATGCGCGGCGGCATATGAGATTTTTTTGCGATTATTCAATCACGTCACCGCGGCGACGGGGAGCCGGAGCGAACGGATCCGGTATGCTGGTCATAATGACGTTCTGCGGCTCTAAAGGCATTTCCTCTACCTGAGGAGCAATATATATCTTTTTCATATTATTATGAGTTTTCAATTGTCTGTTTCAGTTATCAGCGTACAAGCGATCCGGTAATGGTATAGAGTTTGCCATCACGAAGGATATAAACGTGATCGTTAATCAGCACTTTAACGGCCTTGATTTCTTTGCCTTCGCCACCCACCAAGGTCTCTTCGATACCGGTGGTGATTTGCGGAGATTTCGCAATCGTACGCAGACCATAACGGGCCGTGGTACCAGCCTCCAATTGAGCCGTATAAGCGTTCTTAGTGAGGTTCCAGATAATCTCGCCGTCCAGCGTCAGATAGAGGTCTGCCGCCTGCTCGGTTGCCGTACGCACGATACCGATAGAATATTCTCCTGCTTCCGGTGCGAAGATACCCAGCGGATAATCCGCTTGGCCTTCTACCGGCGCCATGGTATTCAGACAGAGTTTCGTATTATAGCGCTCAATCCACATCTGCGCTACCTTTGTGCTGACACCCATCTTGGTAAGATCCAGATTGACGGTATATACATCCGGATTCTTCTCTTCGTCGGTTTGGACAAATACCTTGTCTGTATATTCCTTGTTAGCCGGCGCGATATGTACCTCATAGTTTGCATTGGTGGAAGCCTCAGCTTTCGCACGACGGCGCGGAGCCGCAGCATAGCCACCTCCGTAGGAAACGGTAATATCTTTATCAGCAGGAGCTTGCACGAAGAGCGCCTGGCCTACAACGAACTTGGTGCTACTCATCAGTACCGGCGAATAACTATCGGTATTGGAATTATATACCTGACCAAGCGTAGCGCCTGTGTTAACGTACGCATGGAAGAGCGCCGGGTTAGCTACGCCATTCCAGTTAGCATCCGTAGCAATAGCCGATGCATAAGCGGAAACCGAGGTAGCGGTATTCAATAGATGATCCTTATCCTCGGCCTTAAAGCGGATTACCGGTGCATCGGCAACGAAGGCAATCATATACAAACGTCCCGGAATCATCTTGTCACCATTAGCAAGGCGATCCCATGACTTGTTCACGCCGGTAGAAGCTCGACGAGCACCATCATACTTCAGCACATCAAACTCGCTGCCTAAGCGCATCTGACGTCCGTTGACATAGATACCTGAAGCTGCATCCACTTGCCATGGAACAGCTACTGCATACCACTGACGCGCCTTGGCATTGGCCGCGAAATCGAAGTATGCTTCTCCCGTCAAGGTCAAGAAGTTCTCTCCCAACAACTGAGCGGAATGAATACCATCAGAGGTCAGGACGAGGTTCTGATACTCAACCGGAGCGCTAAGTACCATCGTTTCGCCGCTGGCTACCTCCAGACTCGGGATTGGCGTTGCAGCAAAGTGAGCATAATACGTAGCTCCTCCCTCGGCTGCCTTCGGCGTCATACCGTTCTTATATACACGCTCACCACCCTGAACTATGGACCAACCATCGAAGGTATAGGTCTCGGCTGACGTAGCAGCACGCTCCGGCGTGGCGCCGGTATAGGTGGTAGCCGTTCCCTTTGCCTGGTTGACCGTTTTCAGCAACGAGCCATCATAGTTACGCCAGTTGATAGCTACCTGATCGCATGTCGGGCATTCGAAATTAGCTACCAGATTGATATCTGCCGTAACAGCTATCTGACGCGTAGTATTCAGTCCACCTTGACTATCACTCCAGCCGAGGAAGTTATAGCCCTCGTTCGGCGTTGCGGTAACAGTTACAGCCGTAGCGGAAGCATTATATTCATACAGACCACCACCGGACAGCACGGCTGCGCCGGCAGGACTGCATTGCAGCGTCACTGCATATTTATTCTTTTGCTTAAGCGTCTCGAAATCGGCTTTATACTCTGCATCTGCCATCACGGTCTGAATCTGCGGCGTCCAAGTCAACTGATAGGTCCACTCCGCCGTATTGGGTTTGGTCGGCGGATTCGTGCAGACAGGCGTCTCGCCATAGTGGTAAGAGCGGGTCTCGATAACAGAGTTATCTTCGTTCTTGAAGGTTACCGTATAGGTCTTCGCCTCTTCGCGATACACCGCGGTATAGGTCATCGCTTGGGTAACACGTGTTACTGTCGGCGACCAATGATCGAAGATATACGAAAACTCCTTATTAGAAGTATAATCGGTCTGTTTCTTGACAGGTTCTGCACCATTGTATTCCGGCAGTTCGCCCACCTCTACAGGTTCGCTCTGCAGCTCCGTACCGTCATAATCGACGAAACGGATCTCATACTCCGTAGGCGGCACCTCGAGCCATGTAGCGCGATACGTAGCATCGCCTGTAACGGCAGCCAGAGCCGGTTCCCATTGGAGCGTGTAACCCGTACGTGTCGGTGCATTCTCGCAAACCGGCAGCTCGTTATGCGTCAACAGATGACGCTCTATCTCATCGCCACCTTCATTGATGAAGATAATCGTATATTTACGCGGTTGCTCGCGATAGGTAGCGGTGTACGTCACATTGGAAGTCACCTTACCGAGCGCCGGAGCCCAACCCGTGAAATCATAGGTATAGTCCACATTCGGTTCGCGCGTCGGGTTATTACCAAGATATTCCGCCTGCGTTCCATAGGTCACGCTATACTCCACTTCTTCCGGTTCACCGGTATTCGGATCATAGGTATAGGATTTGATCTCCGTACCATCCCAATTGAGCCAGGTGATAGTAAAGCGCTGCTCCATCCATTTCTCCTCATCTTCGTCCCAATAGTAATAGGTGTCGTTGTTCGGATGGATACAATGGTAGAGGTTGTCTTTCTTCTCTACTTCCCACCATTGACAATCGTCCGCCATCAAAATAAAGAGACGACCGGCACCATCCTTGTCGCTGAAGGTATGATCGGCATTGCCTACCATCTGCGCGCCATCCCATGTAGCATTGACAGCCACGTACTCGGCCGGTTTTGCATAATAGGTTGTTTGACCACCTACGATTTCCTTCATGAAGCACGGATCTTCCGCTACCTGCATCGTCGTCCATTGGTCATCGATATAGCAGTAAGATGTACCTGCCAACGTACCGTCTGTCTCCACAAACGTGCCGTCAGCATTCTTCAGCTTGGCCGGCGTACAGAGTTCAAAACCATAGACACGCGCCGAAGAGCCTAATACCGTGTTGATAGTAATAGGATACTGTGACCCCATGCCATAATCATTATGGTCATAGTTCACCAAAACGGAAGTCCCAATGTGAGAGGGCTTGCCTGTACTCGGATTCATCTCCAAACCATCGAAAGCAGGTGCATCGGCATCGAAGATAAAGGTACCGGCATCCTCGTTAGTAGAAATGATAGATGCGCCACCAGTGCCGTTCGGATCCAGGCCCAACGTGGACATATCTTTCGACCACGAGGTATAAACCGAACAGTCTTCGCCGGAACGGAAAGTACCATGTACAATCAGTTTGGCATCTCCGATAGCAGCCGGCGAACTGATATCACGAACCGTCGGTTGTCTATCCAGCGTAGCCGAATAGCGCACGATTGCGCCGAACTTACCGGAATTGCCGACATAACCTTTAGCCTGGCTATTCTGGAAACTCCATTGGTCCGCATCGTATAGATAGAGTGCACCCTGCGCTACACCCGGTGTATGGTCGTTCACGAGCGCCACTTCGGATTCTTTATTCACCTCTACCTCCATTCCCGGCAGACAGGAGGTACTTTGGGTGAACTCCATATAACCGGTGAGGAGATGAATCTTGAAGTTAGACGTCAACGGAAGCACAAAGCTACGGGAATCCAACATCAATTTCAGAGAAGTGGGAGCTCCAAACATAGCACCCGGTACTTCACCGAGATCAATCACTACGGAACCGAGTTTCGCACCACTATTGACCTCATATACCTGCTGGTCTTTTTTCGCGTCATAGTATTTGCGTACCCATGTGTTTTCCGCATCTGCCATCTCATCCATGAGGAACATAGCCGCTTCGCCGTCCTTGCCTACCACCTTGATATCATTCGCATAGGCATTGATGGAACCCGATACGTTAACCGAAGTAGCGCAGATAAGCGCCGAACCCGGATGATATTTCACCGGCGATTCGATATTCTGGATAAAATAGGTATATACAGGGAAGAGGTGGGTCAAGTCACGCCATACGGGGAGTTGACCGGGGATCTCCATCGCCATTGAGAAGGAGATATCTCCACCTTTCCAGTCGCCCATCTGGAACATCTCGCGTACCGTAGCACCACGGCGTGCATCGATCTCACCGGAGAGGTAGTTGCCTTCTGCATCCTGCGTTCCGTCGCCGGTAACGAATCCCCATGCGCGGAGTACGGAACCGCTGCTCAACGTAACATGGCTGCCCGGCTTCAGAATTAGATGACCGTAGTTGCCTCCCGGCACACCCATCTGCTCGCCTGAACCATGCTGCATACCGGTGACTTCCACCGTACCGAGCACAGTCATGTTCACGCCGGACTCCAACGTCAAACGACGGAAGGATTTCGGCGTAGAGCCCAGATTCGTCTCGCGCGGCACTACAGGATTAGCCGTCTCCTGCTCATCACTCATCGGCACTATCAACGTAGCATTCGCCGGGATGGTATAATAGCCCGCCTTGAGCGTATAGTCATTCTCCATGATGATAATCACTTCTTCGGAGAGGTGGTTGTTTGCATACGAAAGCGCATCGTCCAGCGAAGCATAGGAAGTACGACCTATACGACATACGCTGATATTCGATGCTTGCGCCGCAGCCTGGTCGCCCACAAAGAATACATATCCGTCGCGGAACTCCGGTCCGGCTGTATTGCGCCATTGCTGCTTCTCATACGTGGAAGCGATAGCCGCTGCATCGTCTCCAAAATACGCAGATTTGAAGGTAATCTCGCCATTGGCGAATTTGTTCGGATTAGGGAACTTACCATTATTCACCGTCAGCGCACCGCTTACATTATTCAGCGCTTTCGTACCGCCGGTGATAACCGCCAGTTTCTCTATCGTAGCCGAACCGCCATTGGTCAACACTCCATATTGCGTACCGGCAATTGTACCGCGCTTGATAGCCGCAGTACCGCCGGTTACCTGGATGGCAGTTGCTCCATTAAACGTACCGCCGCTAGCAATCAACGTCTTGGTAGAAGTCAATCCGGATTGGAAAACACCATCCGTTGTGGTGAGCGTACCATTATTCGTTGCCGCACCGGTAATCGTAGCGCCATTCTGCTCTACCGTAGCATTCGCTCCGATAGTGAGTGTACCGAACGTACCGCCATTCAGGATCGCCTTACCGCCCGTCACGTTCAGCGCATTAGCCGAACCGCCGAAAGCGCTATAGGCAATCGTCACGTTACCGCCGCTAACCGTCAGCGTATTGCTCAGCGTATAGCCGTTGAGGCTAAAAGTGAGATTCTTATTGATCGTCACCGGCGAAGCATAGTCGCCGTTCAGTTTCACCACATCGGTCGCCGCTGCGGCTGCAATCATAGCCGTCAGATCTCCGCGGCCCACTTCGACCCCGTCTTTATCATAACGAATAGCTTGTCCTTCTCCGCCCGTCGTACGAGCAGAGAGATAGACCTTCATCTTCACGCCGGCATAGGTCTCCAATACCAACTCTGCGCCATACTCCGCCGCATTGCCGTTCGGAGCAGTAAACGTAACAGGCACTCGGATCTCGGCATATTCTCCGTAGAAAGAGATATTGTCCGCGTAGTTCGACTCATCAATACTGGTGCTCCAAGTACCAAAGGTGCCTGCCTTTCTGGTAATTACCGGCAACTTAAAGTGCTTCACGTCATCCGCCGAACTCAGCGCCCAGAAACTCGGCGTCTCAGCGCGGAAAGTAACGGTTTGCGTACAAGTCGGATTTTCCGGAGTCATCGTCTTTTCACCGGCAACCGCATAGGACTTCAACTTCACCTGCTCAAACGCCGCATAGACTGTATAATCCAGTATATTGGCTTTGCCTTTTTTAGGGGAAGGATTCACTTTGACCGCCACATATTCTCCGTTTCCAACACCTAAATCCGTATAACCATCGGTAAATGACCAACCGGTGAAATACGAACCATCATCCGCCTTGGCGTACACTTTGAAATCCACCGTAGCGCTAATCAGACTGGAAGCCAAATAGATATCGCTCCATCCTTCTGCACTGTACGTTGAGGCATAATCTTCATCCGTAGGTTCTACCGCATGTTCATCCTCGCTCACGAAAACCAAACCGCTACCGAGGGTGGTAGTAGCCGGTTTTGCCGTCATGCGCGCCCAGAACGCCATCGTAAGAGCCTCATCATCCGTCATGCCCGACATGTTGACTGCCCGCATGGTGCTAACACCGGCTAACAAACCGAGAAGCACCATTGTTAAACTTAAGAAATACTTTCTCATATTTTTTGATTTTAAATATACGTTCGTTTCGCTTTCTCGCGCACATAGGCACTCGTGCGCCGACAAAAAGCGGCGCAAAGGTACTGCTTTTTTTTGAATTGAGCAACATTTTATTGTATAAAAAGCAAAAATTATGCCCAATTGCCATCTTGACTTTGCAAAAAATGGATTAATCTTGCAAATTTAAAAAATTTGTCGTACCTTTGCACCGCAAAAATGTGCTCATATGAAAAAAATTATTTTTACGCTTGCAGCGATTGCAATGATGACAACAGCTTGTACTAACAAAGAACAGACGACGGGTATCGATCTCAACAACTTGGATACCACTGCCGTTGCGCAAAATGACTTCTATCAATTCGCCTGTGGCGGATGGATGGCTAACAACCCTCTGACGCCGGAATACAGCCGTTTCGGATCGTTCGACAAACTCGGATTGCAGAACCTCGAGCAAGTGAACGGTTTGATTCAGGACCTGGCAGCCGAGCACCATACGCAGGGTTCGGTAGCGCAGAAGATCGGCGACATGTACAACCTCGCTATGGATACTGCACGCCGCGATGCGGAAGGTATCGCCCCTGTTCAAAAAATCCTCGATGAAATCGAAGGAATCGGCACCCGTTCGGAGTTGAGCAAGGTGCTCGGCGGAGCGATGGATTTCCAACTCTGGGCGATGTATGTCGATGCTGACGCGATGAACAGTTCGATGAATATTCTCAACGAATACCAAGCCGGATTCGCTTTGGGCGAGAAAGAATATTACCTCGATGAAGACGAGCAAACCAAGAAGATTCGCGATGCATACGTGGCATACGTAGAGAAACTGTTCGGTCTCTTCGGATTTGAGAACGCAGCCGACAAAGCGCAGACGGTTTTGCGTCTTGAGACGCGTCTGGCGAAGGCTGCATACAGCAACGTAGAGTTGCGCGACCCGCAGGCGAACTATAATAAGATGAGCGTGGATGAGTTGCAGCAACTCGTTCCGCAAGTAGATTGGAAAGTCTATTTCGAGGCAGCCGGTATCCATGATCTCGACAGCCTCTCTATCGGACAGATCCCCCATCTGCAGGAAGCCGGCCGTATGCTGGACGAGGAACCGCTTGAGGACCTGAAGACCCTGTTCACCTGGCAGGTTATCGATGGTGCGGCTTCGTACCTGACGACGGAGATCTACAATGCTTCGTTCGATTTCTACGGTCGTGTGCTGTCCGGTAAGGAAGAGCCGAGTCCGCTATGGAAACGCGCGGTAGGAACCGTGAACGGTACGCTCGGCGAGGCAGTAGGTCAGATGTACGTAAAGAAATACTTCCCCGAGGAGAACAAAGAGCGTATGTTAGCGCTCGTGAAGAACCTGCAGAAAGCCCTCGGTATCCGTATCGAGAACTTAGCATGGATGTCCCGCGAGACGAAAGACAAAGCGTTGGAGAAGCTGAACGCGATGACCATCAAGATCGGTTATCCGGACGAATGGCGCGACTACAGCAAACTGGATATCAATGCCGAAGACACCTACTACGCCAACCTTCAGCGCGCAGCGCGTTTTGAACTGGACTACAGCCTGAGTTTCCTCGGCAAGCCGGTGGACAAGAAGAAATGGTATATGACGCCGCAAACCGTCAATGCATACTATAACCCCTCGAGCAACGAGATATGCTTCCCTGCCGGTATTCTGCAGTACCCGTTCTTCGATATGAATGCCGACGATGCGTTCAATTACGGCGCTATCGGCGTAGTGATCGGTCATGAGATGACCCACGGATTCGACGATCAGGGTTGCCAGTTCGACAAAGACGGCAACATGGTCAACTGGTGGACAGCCGAAGACAAAGCTGCTTTTGACGCCCGCACGAAAGTGATGGAAGAGGCGTTCAACAAGATCGAGGTCGCTCCAGGCGTACACGCCAACGGTGCATTTACACTCGGCGAGAACATCGCCGACCACGGCGGCCTGCAAGTATCGTTCTTAGCGTTCACGCTCAACGAGGAGTCCAAGCCGGAAGCAGAGCGCCTGCAGACCCGCGACGGCTTCACGCCGCAGCAGCGTTTCTTCCTGGCCTACGCTAATGTATGGGCAGGCAATATCCGTCCGGAAGAGATACTGAACCGCACGAAGAGCGATCCTCACTCCCTGGGCCGCTGGCGTGTCAACGGCGCACTGCCGCAGATCGGCGCATGGTACGAGGCATGGAACGTCACTCCGGAGAGTCCGCTGTATATCGCTCCTGAAGAGCGAGTGTCCATTTGGTAAGGGATTAGTGGATTAGTGGATTAGCGGATTAGTGGATTAGTGGTTAGTTAGGATGAAGAGAATTCTATTTATACTATTGATTTGTGCGGTTGGCGTGAGTGCGTACGCGGATGACGTGCGCAAGCCGGCGATGCAGATAGAGGATAACACCTTCTTCGATCCCACAGCCAAACAACGGGAAGAGAGTTATAAGTTCGGCGTGGAGTATCGTCTGGAGGTGGGCTATGCCCAGCATCAACAGCGCACGCGGAACCTGAGTTATCCGGATATGTTCCTGCACGGCGTACGTGTAGGTGCCACATTCGATTTCCTGCTGCCGTATCATTTCAGTCTGCAGACAGGTCTGCTGTACACGCTGACGTACGGCAAGAACGAGCAACACTGGCGCAGCATGAATCCGCAGACGACACAAACGGAGTATATCACCCATCGCGTGCTGGAGCACAATCTGACTATCCCTGTGCGCGCTTACTACACGATCACGCTGTGGAAACAGTTACGTATGTTCTTCTACACCGGTCCGCAGTTACATATCGGTCTGGCTGAATACGACTATCTGCAGACGCACTTGAGCACCGCAGCGCAGACATGGCTGGAGACCAACGGCGTTCCGACGAGTCCGTACGACCGCTTTGCCGATGAACTCATCCGCGCGAACATCCAATGGGGCCTCGGCGGAGGTTTGGAATGGGACCGCTATCGTCTGCAAGCCGGATATGACTTCGGATTGAACAACCTTGCCCGCCCGCGAGGGTTAGACAACCGCCACATGGTGGAATGGGGATGGTTTATTAGTTTCTGCTACCGATTTTAGCAGAGACATTTAACATTATTTAATCATTCGGGGAGCTATCGCTTGTGCTATTACTCGCGCGACTCGCGACAACGTCGCTCAATGGCGCTACGTAATGCCCTACGCTCTCCCCACCGCAAACGCTAACGCTGGTTTACGTTGGGGACCCTAGGGAAGCAAGCTTTGGGCTGAGATTACACCCGTTGAACTTGGGCAGGTAATGCTGCTAAAGAAAATGAAAAAAATTCTCTTTGTGAGCGCTTTCGCGCTCGTTGCATCTGCGCAAATGAGTGCGCAGGAAAATGCGGACACACTGTCCGCAAGTGATTTCCAGATTCAGGAAGTAGAGGTAACGGCTAAGCGCGTGCAACAGACGACGCTGTCTAACACCGTGGTCCGGAACGAGGAGTTGAACCGCGAGAACACGGGTCAGAACCTGCCGTACCTGTTGAGCACGACGCCGGGATTGCAGGTGACGAGCGATGACGGTCTGGGCGTGGGGTACACCTATTTCCGCGTACGCGGTACAGACCACACGCGTATCAACATGACCATCAATGACGTGCCGCTCAACGACGGCGAGAGCCAGACCGTTTTCTGGGTCAACATGACGGATATGAGTTCGAGTCTCAGCTCCATCGACATCCAGCGCGGTGTGGGAACGAGTACCAACGGTTCGGCTTCTTTCGGCGCGAGCCTGAATATGCGGACGGACGAACCATCAGTCGTCAGCCGTCATCTTTCAGAGGACAAGTCCTCATTCATGCTGTCTTTCAACGGCGGTATGTACAACACCTTCCGCGAAATGGCGAGTGCGCATGTGGTGCTGCCCGGACGATGGGTAGCGAACGCACGGTTCAGCAAAGTCAATTCCGACGGCTTCCTGTACCACTCCAACAGCGATCTGCTCAGTTACTACGGCGATTTCGGCTGGTATGGTACCAAGACGCAGGTGGTCGGTCGTATCTTCGGCGGTAACGAGAAGACGGCGATTACGAGACCGCCTACGGCATCAACGGCGCCGATAGACGGTATAACCCTGCCGATTCGCTCAACTGGGACATGTACGCCCAGCAGAACGCGCAACTGGCAGTAACGCACCGTTTCACGCCTCAATGGAGCCTTAACGCCACCCTGCACTACACCCACGGCAAGGGCGATTACGAGCAGTACAAAAAGAAGAAATACAGTTACTGGGGATTAGCCGACAGCGGTAAGAGTTACGGCTTTTACCAGAAATGGTTGGAGAACCATTTTGCCGGAGCGGTGGTGTCCGCCAAGTATATTTCCGAACAGGTCGATGCACAGTTCGGCGCCGCAGCCAACGATTATATCGGTGCCCACTGGGGTGTCCTGGATTATCTAAAGACGCCTTCAGCAACGGCGCTGCCTTTCCACTACGAGTACTACCGCAACAGCGCGAACAAATGGGATTTCAACACGTACGCGAAAGTCAACTGGAGGGTCATCAACAAAGCACAGGAGAAACTGGCGCTCTACGCCGACCTGCAGTACCGGTTTATCCGCTACACCATGCAAGGCGTGAGCGATGACAGCATGACCGAACTGCCGTTTGCCAAAGATTTTCATTTCTTCAACCCCAAGGCCGGACTGACATACCAGAACAGAGGACACCTCTTGTCGGGTTCCTTTGCAATAGCAAACCGTGAACCCAGTCGTGCAAACTACACGGAGAATATTATCTATGATCCGTCAACGAAAACCTATATCGGTAAGATGCCGGAGGCGGAGCGCCTGTACGATTACGAATTAGGCTACACGTACGCGCACCAGCGGTTTAATATAGGAGTGAACCTGTATTTCATGGATTACGACAACCAGTTGGTACTCACGGGACGGGTGAACGACGTGGGCAAACAGAGTACCACAAATGTGAAAGACTCGTACCGAATGGGTATGGAATTGATGGCAGGGGTGAAAATCACCAATTGGTTTAGATGGGAAGGCAATTTCGTACTCTCCCGTAATAAGATCTTAAACTATACGGAGACCATCACCCGGTATGACGATAACTGGGAATGGGTAGGAGAAGAGGACGTTTTCTTCAAAGAGACCACCATCGCCTTCTCGCCGACGATTACGGCAATGAGCCTCTTTACCTTTGATTACGCAGGGTTTGTAGGAACGGTTCAGACCAATGTAACCGGCAAACAGTACTTGGATAACACCCAAAACGAGACCGCGGCGTTGAAAGCCTATACGACGACTAATGTGCATTTGGAGTACGCGCTGCCGGTAAAAAAATGGTGTATGGGCAAGAATAGTGCGCCGGATATCAAACTTTTATGCCAGATCAACAATATATTCGATGCCAAATATGCTTCGAATGGTGGTAGCGACTGTTCCTATTTTCAAAACGGGAAAGCCTGCTGGCCGTGGTACTACGCCCAAGCGGGCATCAACGTACACGCAGGGTTTGTCGTACGATGGTAGAGCCGAGCCACGCGAGCAAGATAGCGCCCAAGGGTATCCACCCGAGGGCGTTTTCTAATGCAAAGAAGTGCGCCCAAGGGTTTGCTATCCATCCGAAAAAGATGAATACAGCAGCCCATATAGCTACCACGGCATAGCCCAGGAACGTAGCCAGAAACGAACGACCGCTAAAAAGATTTTGGTAGATGAGATATGCCCACACGGGTATCGTCAGAAAAACCACCGTAGGCAACCAATAGGAAGCGATGCCTAAGAGCAGCGCCATCCCGAAGCACTCCTCTACGGACGCAGCATGGCGCTTGATACGCCCGATAAAGAGGATAACAATTAATACTATGGCGGCAACCCAATAGCCGCTATAGTAGTTGAGTGTTGAGAGTATAGTGTTTAGAGAAGGCAACGCAGGAACCAAGCTACCGCCTATTGCCAGCAGCCAAAAGACTGCCGGCAACAGATGGTATAGAAGTGTTTGAGTGCTACGTTTCACAGAGATCAGAAATTAGAAATTAGAGATCAGTCAATGAATCCTTTGCGGCGCAGCAGATTTTTGGGATCTGCCTCTTTGCCACGGAACTCCAGATACAATTCCTGCGCATCGCGCGTACCGCCTTGCTCCAGCAAGTGACGGAAACGAGCGGCAGTCTGGGCATCGAAGAGGTTTCCTGTCTCCTTGAACGCCGCAAATGCGTCTGCATCCAGCACCGCAGCCCAAGTATAACTGTAATACCCGGCCTCATAACCCGTAGTGAAGATATGATTGTAGAACGTCGGACGATAACGCACAATGATCTCATCAATCATACCCATCTTCTCCATGCTCTGTTTCTCAAAAGCATTGACATCGAGGCCTTCCGCAGTCGTCAACTCATGGAAATCCATATCGAGGATAGAGGCAGAGAGCAGTTCTGTCGTCACAAAACCCTGGTTGAACTTACCCGCCGCATTGATTTTCTCTATCAACTCATCCGGAATCACCTCGCCCGTCTGATAATGGAAGGCATAGGTCTTGAGCACTTCCGGTTCGTATGCATAGTTCTCCATAAACTGCGAAGGCAGTTCCACGAAGTCGCGAGGAGTATTCGTACCGCTGAGCGATTTGTAATGCGCTTTGGATAGCAGCCCGTGCAGCGCGTGGCCGAACTCATGGAAGAGAGTCTCTACGTCATCCATCGAGAGAAGGGATGGATTGCCTGCGGTCGGTTTGTTAAAGTTACCCACATTGATAACTACCGGGCGATGATCTACCCCTTCCGCATCGATATACTGCGGCAGGATCTGGTTCATCCATGCACCCGGACGCTTACCCGCACGCGGGAAATAATCGGTGTATAGAATACCTACCAGCGAGCCGTCCGCTTCGGTGACCTTAAAGACCTCCACTTCGGGGTTATACACCGGCATATCTTCTAATTTCTCAAATTGGAGACCATACAGCTTGGTAGCTACGCCGAACGCTCCTTTGCGGACGTTGGAGAGTTCGAAATAGGGCTTGATCTCCTCTTCGTCGAGGTCATATTTCGCCTTACGCAGTTTCTCTGCATAGAACCACCAGTCCCAGGGTTGGAGCAACACCTGATCATCAGTATGCGGGTCTTGCGCCATTTTCTCTGCATCCATCACTTCCTGCAAAGCCGCAGCCTCACGCTTGGCAGCCTCTAACGAGGGAGCCCAAACGGATTGAAGGAAAGCGTCCACGGTCTGATGGTTCTTCGCCATGCAGTCCGCGAGGATATAGTCGGCAGGGTTGTCATAACCGAACAAGTTGGCGCGCTCGATACGCAATTCCATCTCGCGGATGATGACGGCTTTGTTATCAAACTCGTTATCGTGGTTTGCGCGGGTGGTATAGTCCATAAGGAGCTGTTTGCGCAGTTCGCGGTTCTCGCAGTACTGGAGCACTGGCGTGAAAGAGGTACGTTTGGGTGTAAAGAGCCATTCTCCCGGATGGCCGGCTGCCTCCGCTTCCTCTGCAGCAGCGGCTTTGGCACTCTCCGGCAGCCCCGCCAATTCCGCCTCGTCGGTGATGAAACGCTGGCAGGAATTGGTCTCTGCTACCACGTTGTTGCCGAACTTAAGAGAGAGCAGTCCGAGTTCCTGATTGATCTCTTTGAGACGCTCTTTCTTGTCCTCCGGCAGGTTCGCACCGTTATCCGCAAAGTTCTTGTAGGTCTCCGTCAGCAGACGCATCTGCTCGGGATTGAGCCCCAATTGATCACGCTGCTCATAGACGAACTTCACACGCTGGAACAGTTTGTCATTCAGGATGATACCGTCGCTCAGTTCGCTCAGCATCGGACTCACTTTCTCTGCAATCTCATTCATCTCATCGTTGCCATCCGCCTCAAGGACATTGAAGAAAACGCCTACTACGCGATCCAAGAGCAGACCGGAACGGTCGAGCGCCACGATAGTGTTTTCGAACGTCGGCTCGGCTTCGTTATTCACTATGGCATCGACCTCCGCTTTGTTCTGCTTGATTGCTTCTTCAAAAGCAGGCAGGTAATGCTCGATTTTCACTTGATCAAACGCCGGTACACCAAACGGGGTGTTCGGCTGATCCAACAACGGGTTGGATTGGGGGTGGTTGCAAGCCAATAATGTCATAGCAGCAATTCCTAAAAGGAATAATTTGTTGTGTGTCATTTGTAATTTGTTATTTTGGGGATTATTGAATACGTACGTTCTTCTCCATCGATTGCTTGATCAACTTACGGAGTTCCAGTGACTGCGTATCGGCTTTCTGATACCAGTGCGGCTTGAAGTCCTTGGCGTACTTACATTTCGCCAGTTTGATCTTCAAGTCGTCCATGTTTCCTCCTACATGCACGCCGAGGTAGATCGGGCTGAGGACATTGATATCGTAGTCGAAGGTCATGTCCGTCTTATGCCGTCCACCGAGAGCCACCATGTAGTTATCCATCTGCACGCAGAGCGGATAGACGTCAATCTGGTCCTTATAAACAGTCAGTTCGGCATTGATTGAATCGATCTTATTCTCCGTCTTCTTCTTGAAGAGCAGCAGTTTGCTTATCTTCGAGAAGGTCTTGCTATCCATGACTACGAGGTCTTTACCGGTAAGCGAAGCCGCGCCGCGGAGGGTACTGATCTTCGGCTGGTACTGGCTGGTGAGATACGTCTCCGCTGCCAGATGGAACTGCGCTGCGCCCTTGAAAGAGCTGAGCATCGGAACCATCTGCTCGAGGTTCGGAATCATCGTCAGCAGTTCGTCTATATCGATGTCTATCATGTGGTAGTCAAAGCCTAGATAGAGGTGGTTCTTACGCGGCGTACGATAAATCGCCGTGAGTTGAAGTTTGGCAGCACGGCATACAAAGCCCATCTCATCGAGAATCAGTTTGCCGTCCTTTACATACAATCCGCCTTTCAAGTCTTTCGCCACCTGATTGAAGATCTCTACCTCGCGCATATGTGTGTTGAGCGCCAGGTCCACATCACCAGGAACGAGGAAAGGATCTTTAAGACCGCTGTCGCTGTCAGACCGCTCCGCTGTTTGATCGTCCTTCGGACTGTTAGATTGCTCCTCACTGCCCTCGTCGGCACTGAACCACGCCAGCAGTTGGTTCGCATCGCAGTGGTCGGACACGATATCGAGTTGTCCCTCCAGAATCGCTTTATGGCGGAACCATTTGCCGATATTGCGTACATTTCCTTTGAGCTTCAGGTCCGAATTGCCCAACTCGACCCGTGCGTCAGCTATATTCATCTCCCGATTCGAATAACTGAATTCGATAGAGGGTATATATACCGGTTCCGGCAGACGTTCCGGCATATTCAATTCGCCGTTCTTGAGGTTGATCTTCAGACGCGGATTCCATTTGAGGAGTGCGTTTTCACCCTTGCTGTTATAGCGAGCGGAGGCATCCAATGCCAAATCACCTGTCTTCGCAAACAATTCCTCTCCCATTTGTGCATTGAGTGCGCGTGTGCTGAGTTTGGCTTTCAGCGACTTACCGGCATTCATGGTTGCGCTCAATTGAGATGCTTTCAGGTCAGCTTTGATATCCTTGAAGAATCCGTCAAGACCATCGAAACTGATATCCGCCTGCGCCTTCTCCAAACCTGTCTCGGACTTGGTGTTGTACTCTACGTATGCTTTCAGATTCGGCGCGTCTATCGTTCCACCCATCGAATCCATCTCTACCTCTATCGGTCGGTCAGACTGTAACCCTACAGCGGCATAGAGGACAGGATTGTCGGAAAGCACGTTACCCGTCTCCAGTTGGATTGCAGACGCTTTGAGAGCTGCGGTCAATGGCATTGCCATTGTGAAATCCACTTTATCGGTCTCCAGATCGACACGTGCCCATTTGAGAGTGGGTTTGGAAGGTTGCGGATTCGGCATCTGAATGCGGGCATGCGTCATCGGCAGTTCTGCCTCCATGCTATCCGTCGCATAGCGGATATCCGACAGATTGAGGTCCGCGTCTATACGTCCTTTGTCCAAACGCATAGCCGTGAGATCATCCAGACGTATCCGCGCATCGGCTTTTCCCTTCGCGCGACCGGCAAGGGTCATTTTCTCCGGGTAGAAATACGCAAAATCCGGCAGGTTTGCGTCAAGCGTCAGATGCAGATCCATCAGCATGTCGCCCAAGAGGTCTTCCACTGTACCCTTGGCTGCTAATGCACTTTTCTTGGTCTTCGCCTCGAGCGTGCGAATCGTCACGTTGGACTGCTCGCCTTTATTCATTCGCAAGTCTGCCTCGGCATCCAGTCTCATATCACGCAAGTCGTACGGCAGCGGTTTGTATTTACCTTCGCCGTCTTTCAAGATAAGATGCGCCTGAATATGCGGCATGACGGAATCGGCATAATAGCCTTGTGCTGTTGCTTCCAGTTGAACCGTACCATCTACATCGAGGTCCGAGAGCGACTTGGTGAATTTCTCCGGCACAAGTGCCAGAAGGGGCTTTATCTGCCATTTATCAGTCTCTATTTTGGCATCCAAGGCAATGCTGTCTCCGATGGTCGCTTCTCCTTCGAGTCTCAAGTTAAAATCGTTTACCGCAAGTCTGGCGCCATCCATCTCGAAATGCATTTCATCAAGATTCATCGCCAGAGGTGCGATTAATTCCACATGGAGGCTGTCGGCGTAGGTATCTCCTTTGAGGTTTGCACATACATTGTTGGCCTCCAAAGCGATAAGCATGTCGTCCCAACTCTCCGCTTTCGCACTCAGTTCGGTGATGCCCAGCGAGGCATCGATAGTATCCTTGGCATCGACGAACGTGATGGCGCGTGCTTTGATATGCAGACCATCTACGCGCAGCTCATCGAAAGGCAAGGAGAAAGCGGTGGTATCGGTGGTGTCCGGTGAAGTAACGAAGACATCCGTGAGGTTCGTCGTTCCGTCCGGAGCGATGAAGAAATTCACCGATGCATCATCCAATATCGCCTCATGAATGACCAGATTTTTGTTGTTCAGAAACTCCATGAGGTTCACCGTAACTGTGAATCGCGGGGCAGACACGACCGTATCGTTCTGACTGCCGGCTTTGGGATTGATCAACAGCAACCCGTCGGCACGCAAGCCAAAACGCGGGAAGGTAGAGAAGAACGTGAGATCCACCTCTCCTATCTCGTGCTCGCAGGTGATATACTCCGCCGCTGCCTGTCGCGCGATAGGTGTCAATCGGGAAGGAGTGAAAACTACGTATATCACGATGAGCACTGCCGCAATAAGTACCAGCAACAAGGAACCCAGCGTGATACCGGTGATAATCAATGCACGTTTCATTCGTTCGGTTCCTTCGGTTGTTTGGTGAAACTTTGTTTCTCGCTGGAATAACCTTTTTTGTAGTACGTCATCTTCTTACTTGTCAGCCCTGTGATGACATACTCCTGCGGGATTTCTGCCCAGCCATAGTCTGTTTGATGAATCTCCAGCAGTTCATCGCTGTCCAATCGATACATGAACCAGCCGTCCCCCTGCGGAACCAGGTCACTTTCATGCACATCCTCGTCTTCATTCCATTCCCAGCCCCAAAGGTAACCGGATCGTAGGGCCGGGTCAGTAGAGAAGACACGGTACTCATGTACTCCATCTTTACACCATTTCCCCTGCAAATCACTTAAGTTGTAGTCGGTTTTCTTGTTGAACATATCGCATCCGATGAACGCGATGCTCACAAGGGCCATCAGTACTAATCGAAAATATTTCTTAGCCACAAGGGGAAAGAAAGTTTTTCTTTGCCCATCTTGGGCACGATTAACTTCGTTCTTCATACTTATGCTTTTTTGATTTGAATATTTACATTGTAACCATCCATCTCGAGTTGCTGATTGCTTGCCACTGAAGGCTGAAGGTTGATTGCCGTAGCCAGTACTTGCGAAGCGATATAATCGCTGCAGTGGAGCACCGCGTTGTGAATCTCCAGACGGTCCTCGAGTTCGATCTCGATGCGGTCGGTGATCTCCAGGCCGGAAGACTTACGGAGGTTCTGGATGCGATTGATGAGTTCACGCGCAATACCTTCTTCTATGAGTTCGTCCGTCAGTTCGATATCGAGAGCGATAGTCAGAATACCGTTATTGGCTACGAGCCATCCCGGCATGTCTTCCGTCAAAATTTCCACATCCTCCGGCACTATCGTGAAGTTGAAAGTTGAAAGTTGAAAGTTGAAAGAACCTTCGGTTTCCATCTTCGCGATGTCGTCTTGGGACATGGCATTGATAGCGGCAGCGAGGGCTTTCATGTTCGCGCCGACTTTCTTACCAAGGACCTTGAAGTTCGGTTTAATCTTCTTGACGAGACGGATCTCCGATTGCTCTGCAGGAACGATGACGAGTTCTTTGACGTTGACCTCCGATTTGATAAGGTCGGCAACGTGGAGGAGCGCATCGGTTGTCTCTTGATCCGGCGTAGGTATAACGGCTTTTTGGAGCGGCTGACGCACGTTCTTCTCGGCGCGTTTGCGGAGCGAGAGGATGGTGGAAGTCGCTTGTTGCGCGAGGAACATCTGACGCTCAAGAGTCTTGTTGATGAGCGCCTCATCGGCTTTGGGCCATGTGCTGAGGTGAACCGTTTCACCCGTAAGGTCACGGTAGAGACGGTCTGCATAGAACGGTGCGTTCGGCGCCATGAGTTGCGCTACGGTCTTGAGACATGTATAGAGCGTGTCGTAAGCCGCCTGTTTGTCCGCGTTCATCTCACCTCCCCAGAAACGCTTGCGGTTGAGGCGCACGTACCAGTTGGAGAGATCGTCCTGCACGAAATCCGAGATAGCCCGTCCGGCTTTGGTCGGTTCGTATGCTTCGTACGCTTCTGTTACCTCATGGATGAGGGAGTTGAGCTTCGAGAGGATCCACTTATCAATTTCTGATTGCTGATTGCTAATTGCTGATTTGCTCGGCTCCCATCCGTCAACGTTCGCATAGAGGGCAAAGAAACCATAGGTGTTATAGAGCGTGCCGAAGAATTTACGGCGCACTTCATCCACCCCTTCGGGGTCAAATTTGAGGTTCTCCCACGGGCTGGAGTTCGTCAGCATGTACCAGCGTACGGCATCGGCGCCGTAGGTATTGAGTGCACCGAAAGGATCTACGGCATTGCCGAGACGTTTGGACATCTTGTTGCCGTTCTTATCAAGCACAAGGCCGTTGGAGATGACATTTTTGTAGGCCACAGTACCTTCAATCATGGTGTGAATAGCATGCAAGGTAAAGAACCATCCACGTGTCTGGTCCACTCCTTCGGAGATGAAGTCCGCAGTACGCGGTAGATCTGCGTTCTCGAACGGATAGTGGTTCTGCGCATACGGCATCGCGCCCGAATCGAACCATACGTCGATGAGATCGAGTTCGCGCTTCATAGGCTTGCCGGACGGCGAAACGAGAATGATCGAGTCCACGTACGGGCGGTGAAGATCGATGACGGAAGGATCATAGTTGGCTTTGGAATAATCTCCCACTTTATGTTTCGGCCAGGGATTCTCTTTCATGAAACCGGCCTTCACGGACTTCTCTATTTCCGCGAAGAGTTCGGCGATAGATCCGATACATATCTCTTCGCTACCATCTTCCGTGCGCCAGATCGGTAATGGCGTTCCCCAATAACGCGAACGGGAGAGGTTCCAGTCGTTCAGGTTCTCAAGCCATTTGCCGAAACGGCCGGTTCCGGTAGATTCCGGCTGCCAGTTGATGGTTTGATTGAGGGCGATCATCTGCTCACGGGCTTTGGTCGATTGGATGAACCACGAGTCAAGCGGATAATAGAGGACGGGTTTGTCGGTACGCCAGCAGTGCGGGTAAGTATGCACATGCTTCTCGCTCTTAAGCAGACGTCCGTCCGCTTTCATCTCCAGGCAGAGGTGCAAATCCAGACTCTCTGCTTTTGCCGCAGCGGCTTCATCGTACTTGCCGTCAATAGTGAACTGCGGATCATAGGCGTTCTTCACCCATCGACCGGCGTACTTGCCATAGAGTTCCACATTGACGTTATCTTTTACCCACTCCGGGTCCAAGTCTTCTATCTTCCAATATTTACCGGTGAAGTCCACCATCGGGCGCGGTCCGTTGTTCTTGGTCTGCATGTAGAGCCCCGGAACACCCGCGGCATCCGCCACTTTCTTATCGTCCGCTCCGAAAGTCGGCGCGATATGTACGATACCCGTACCATCTTCCGTGGTGACGTAGTCACCGGGAATGACACGATAAGCCCCTTCGCCCGGATTGACCCACGGGAAGAGCGGTTCGTATTCGAGCCCTACCAAGTCCATTCCTTTATAGCGGGCGATGATTTCCGGCTCCAACAAGTTACCGTCTGCATCCATGCCGCATAGTTCTTTCTTATACGCATCCAAGCGGGCCTCCGCCAGAATAACTTGATCCCCTGCGGGCGTCTTTATCTCCACATAGTCAATCTTCGGTCCGACGCACAGGGCGGTGTTGGAAGGAAGTGTCCACGGCGTGGTAGTCCAGGCGATGATATATCTATTAGTTGTTAGCTGTTGGTTGTTAGCTTTTAGCCTAAATTTTGCCGTGCAAGTGAGGTCCTTCACGTCGCGATAACAACCGGGCTGGTTCAGTTCGTGAGAAGACAATCCTGTTCCGGCAGCCGGCGAATAGGGCTGAATGGTGTAGCCCTTGTATAGGAAGCCTTTTTTATAAAGCTCTTTGAGCAAGTACCAAAGGGTCTCGATGTATTTGTTGTCGTACGTGATATAGGGGTTATCGAGATCGACCCAGTAGCCCATCTGTTTGGTGAGGTTGGTCCACTCCTTGGTGTATTTCATCACCTCGCGACGGCATGCCACGTTGTATTCATCCACGGAAATCTTCTTTCCGATATCCTCCTTGGTAATACCGAGCAATTTCTCTACGCCCAATTCCACCGGCAGACCGTGCGTGTCCCAACCGGCCTTACGGCGCACTTCATAACCCTGCATCGTTTTATAACGGCAGAAGGTATCTTTGATGGTTCGCGCCATGACATGATGAATACCCGGCATACCGTTCGCCGAAGGCGGTCCTTCGAAGAACAAGAACTGCGGGTGTCCCGCGCGGGTTGAAATACTCTTACCAAATAAATCCTCCGACTCCCACTGCGCCAACACTTCGCGACTCAACTCGGGGAGATTCAACTGCTTATATTCCTTATATTTCTTCATTATGGGATGTATGATTATTTATTCGTGATTGATTTCCGGCGCTATCTTGCGCAGCGCCTCTTCCGGCAAAGCCAAGCGGTTCGGTCCGCAACTGTTGCCATAGGCATTGCGTTTGAACTGACCGTTCTCCTCTTTGCGCTCCTGTCCGTCGATGAATTTCGTCACCAAGTAGAGGTACAAGCGCTGCCAATCGGCCACCATGTTCTCTGCCTGCGAGCACGAATAGGACGTAAGGAATGATTTTGCATCCTCTTCGCCCATCGCCGCAGCCTCTGCATCCACTCCGGCTATCTGGGTATTGAACTTATCGTCCCATATCTGCTGCATCTCGCGGATATGCGGATACATGCGGCTATATTTGGTATATGCCCAGTTTGCCACAAGGTTAAAGGTCCACCAAGCGCTGGTCGGCGAGAAGGTATAACTGTCGCCATTTCCTTCTGCGAAACACTCCGGCACATGGTTCAGACAACTGAACATAGGCGCATAACAGGAGCATGCCGCGTCGTCCACGCCGAACCAGAAGATACCGTATTTGCTCCATGAACGCATCTGTCCAACAAACGACCATGCGGTCTGTTGGGTAGCTACAGGACGTTCGTACCAGTACTGGACAGAGTCCAGTTTGAAGCCCAAACCGCCGTAACGCAATTTGCTATTCCATGGTCCTGCATCCGTTCCTTGGGTGATATCGAGCGGTGTGTCTCTATATTCATCGCGCATGCACTCCTTAAGGTCCTGCGCACTCACTTTCTTATTCGGAATAATCCACAACGGCATGTGTTTTCCTTCGTATTGTCCGCCCGTCTCGCGGAAGGTCTTACCTGTCACATAGTCCAGATACGGATCCATCTCGTCCGAGAAATGACGGAAGAAGGTCCACACGCGTGCTTCGCAGGCATACAAACCACTGAAGTCGAAGGGGTTATAGGCTGCCTGGAAACTGAAATCCTTGTCTGCCCCGGTAAAGTAACCTTTCTCCCGCGCAAAAGCAATGAGGTCTTTATCCCACATCCAATCACCTTTGCATACGCAGTTGAGTTTCTTCTGCAGACGTTTCTCTTCCTTGGTCAGTTTATGTTTCTCATTCACCGGGAGCGTGGTGATACGCGCCTGGTTGGCGTGTCCGCTGATCGCATTATCGGGAATACGTACGGCTACCCAGTTGGCACCTTTCTTACCCGGACCTTTTCCGATCAAGTCCATGATCCACACTTCGTCGGGGTCTCCAAAGGAGAACGACTCGCCTTCCGATGCATAGCCGTATTCGTTCACGAGGGTGATGAACCATTCGATGGCCTCGCGCGCCGTCTTACTGCGCTCCAACGCGATATAGATCAGACTTCCGTAATCCACTCCGACCGTGTCCCATAAGGCTTCACGGCCTCCCCAGGTGGTCTCTCCGATAGTCACCTGGTTCTCGTTCATATTGCCCACCACGGTGTAGGTGTGCGCAATTTGCGGTATCTGTCCTTGCGGACGCCCCGTGTCCCAGTCTTTCACTTCGCGCATCGCTCCTTCCGGCCAATCTTGCGCCGGTGCAAAATGTAGAAATCCGAACATGCCATACGAGTCGGCAGCGTACGACACCATCGTACTTCCGTCCGCCGATGCGGCTTTTCCTACCAAGAAATTGGTACATGCGAAGGCTGCTATCGGCAGCAACAACGCCATTATCAATAAACTCTTTTTCATAATCTTAATCTTTTATCCCTCTTTTTCAGGGCTATTTCATACGCTTTGCGGTAGTACTTGAAGAAATGCTTCCAGTCCGCTTTTTTGGCTGTCGCCGCAGCGCATTTCCGCACTTCGGCTTTCTCCTCTTTCGACAAGCGGTCAAAGCGCAAAAGTGTATCTGCGATTTCCTCCGCCACCTGATTGAAGTTGCTGTCATTCCGCTCTATGACGACCACGCCGTTCGGTTGTTTCTGCCGCGACGCCCATTCGCCAAAGCCCGCAAGACTTGTGGTGATAGTCGGCACATGGAAGGCACAACTCTCCAGAGGCGTATAACCCCATGGCTCGTAATAACTCGGGAAAACCGTGATATCCAAACCCATCAGCAGGTCGTAATAAGTCTTTCCGAACAGCGGATCATGACCATCGAGGTAATAGGGCACAAACACCGCACTCACTTTTCCCTTGCGCGCCGGCGCACGGTCAAGATACGGAATCATCACAAATGCCACCACTTCGCGTTCAGGCTGGTCACTATGGTATATTTTCTGGGCTAATCGGTCCAGCGCTTCTGCGAAGACGTCTATTCCTTTGTTTTTCATCTCCAATCGCCCGGAAATACCGACCAGCAATGCATTTTGCGGTACTACCCCTCCTAATAATTCTCCTGCCACGGCACGCAGTGCCTCACGGGACTCCTTGCGCTTCGTCTCAAAGTCCTTCGTCTTCGGCACAAACTTCGACTCAAAACCGTTCGGGGTCTCTATATCCACTTTCTTGTCCAACAGTTGCTCGCACTCGCGCGCAGTGATATAGCTGACCGTCGTAAAGCAGTCGGCCCAATGCGCCGCTTGCTTCTCCACCGAATGCTTGCTCACCATATTCAGCTCTTCCGCCATCTGGTCGCCATTATAGGCATGGAAATAGTCATACAATGGTTTGCCATTACCGGCGATGGAACGACCGATCCCCGTTGCGTGGGTGGTGAAAAGGGTGGCTATCTTCGGACAATGATCCCGCAGATAGAAGATCGAAAAGGCCGTCTGCCATTCATTGGCATGGGCACAGAAATTTAAACAGGTACCTTCGGTGCGTTTACACTGTGCCTTTGGCACGTTTAATTGCCGCGGAGCGGCGTTTAACCAATTATATAGACTCTCCATCACCATGCCGGCAGCATAACCGAACAGGCAACTCTCGTCATAGTCGCCATATGCCGCGTGACTCTGCACGCGGAACATGCTCCACGCCCAACCGTAAATAGCATCCTTACGTTCCCATAAAGCATCAAACTTCAACAGAAGAGCTATCGGACTGCCCGGCACATCCCATCTGCCGACACGCACAGGTATCTCTGCCGGCGCCTTCCAACCCTTCAACAGGCCTTTCTCTTCACGAAAATAGATATCGCTGTGTGCCCCGAAATCCGGGCCGAAGAAGAATACTTTATCCGGGTGCTCAGCCTGCATACTCGCAGCGCGAGTACTCAACACGGCGTAGATTCCTCCTACGCGGTTACACACTTCCCATGAGGTCTCAAATATATAATCCGGCTGTGTCATCTTGGTTCCGCATCTGCGGCTATTTTAGTTACATTTTTCAATTCATTCAGCAGAGTCGGCGTTGTGATGAACTTGTTATTATCCGATCCCACAAACGGCATATGCCATACTCCTTCGGCAGTCGCCCAATAGATACGGCTGTCTGCGTTGTCCAGCGTCATAGCCACGCAAGGCTTGTCGTCTATTTGTACCTTGTACGCACCGTCGATATTCGCCACCCATAGACCGTTTGCGCGGTAGTAGATCTTGCGGTTGGCAATCTTAAAGCCTTGAATGCCGGGGAAAGTCGCCGCCAAATCCGCCAAACGGAAGGTGCTGTCGTTATACCATTGCTCCACATCCTGCTCTATATCCAGCAGTTCACTGTCCGTAGTGGGTTGATATCCCTCGGCACGATCGCCGAAGACACGCTGACGATAGTCTCCGCTGTTTGTTCGGAAGAGCATCGAATTGGTCTTCCGGTCTTTGATATAAAACGCGCGGTTGATATCCAGAGACTCGCCGTTGACAGTAAGACGAAGCGTTATACGCGCCGAATCTTCGGGGTGCGTGAAATAGCACTTGAGTACACCTCCGTCCACACTCACGAGCGAATCCTGCAAAATCCATTCGTACGTAATCTTATAGTTGTACGGGTTATACACACTGGCCTTAAAGGTGTAATCCTTGTAAACAACAAATGCCGTGTCTGCACACGAGAACGAGGGAACGGTATCGTACACCGTGATATCTTCCGCAGCACGCCAGGACTTGTTGTTATCGACCATCAACGTCACATGGTACGTGCCGGGTTGCTTATACACATGTTGCGGCGCTTTGCTCGCTGATGTAGCTCCGTCGCCGAAAGACCAACTCCAGTCCTCACCGGACGAAGAGTGGTTAATGAACGTCACCGTCTCACCGGCCTTGGGAGACGAGGGGGAATAGGTGAATGACACGTTATTCCTCTTGCACGCTATCAGCGCGCAACCAATCATCAATACTATTGCTGTTTTTTTCATAATCATCGTTGGCATTCAACCAATGTATCTCTTTATCGCGTCTGAACCATGTCAGCTGACGTTTGGCATAATGACGCGAGTTCTGTTGTATTAGTTCTACCGCCCGCTCCAGATCATACTGCCCGTCCAGATAGGCGAATAACTCTTTATAACCCACCGTCTGCAGACTATTGAGTGCGCGTTTCGGATAGACGGCTTTTGCTTCTTCCAGCAAGCCTGCCGCCATCATCTGTTTCACGCGTTCGTCTATGCGCGCGTACAATTGGGCGCGAGGGCGATCCAAGCCAATCTTCACGATGCGGAACGGACGCTCTTTGGCTGTATGGGAGCGCAAGGCACTGTAAGGCTTTCCCGTCACGCGGCATAACTCCACGCAATGCGCCAAACGCGCCGGATTCCGTCTGTCCACTTCGTCCCAATATACCGGATCCAAACGCTGCACTTCGCTTTGTAACCACGCCAAGCCTTTGCTTTCATACTCGCGCTGCACGTCCGCGCGTACGGAAAAAGGAACAGACGGCAGGTCGTCTAAACCTTTGCACACTGCATCGGCATACAGCATCGACCCACCGGTCATAACCATCACGTCGTGTTTCGCGAAGAGTACATCCAGCAATTTCAGCGCATCCCGTTCGTATTGCCCGGCATTATACGCTTCCTCAATTGACCGCTCCCCGATAAAATAATGCTTCACGCGTTGCTGCTCGTCTGCCGTAGGAGCGGCTGTACCGATAGGTATCTCACGGAATATCTGCCGACTGTCGCAACTGACAATCGGGCTACCGTACCGCTCTGCTACTCGCAATGCCAGTTCGGTCTTCCCGACACCCGTCGGACCCACTATGAGCAGAAGAGTTTTCACGCTGCCGCGTCAAAACATGGTTCCGTCATCAAAACTGAGGTCTTGGAAGCCTTCGTAGTCAATATCGCCGAGATCCAACTCATCCTTGAACTCGTCATCGAACATAAAGTCGTCGTCTCCTCCTTTTCCACCGGCACCGGCTAAAGGATCATCGCTCTTTAACTGTTTCGGGGCTTTCCCTTTACTCTCCACACACTCTACGCCGTTCATGCTACCCGGCTTGATCTCCTTCAGGCTACCGAAGAAATAACGCTCGAACATCGGATCGAAGATATAAATCAGGCGTTGCCCAACTTCCTCTATCAAATCACTCAGACGCGTCTCATTCATGACCATGTTGTCATACTCGAAGTTCGAATCCATCTCTACGAGCGTCACCTCCTGCCCTTTCTCCCATTCGTCGTTGCACAGGAAGAACGAGGTCATCTGGTCATCAGGATACCCCACACTCTTCAAAATAGCCTCGTGCAGCTGCAGAAACGTAGCATCTGCGTCAGCCTCGAATACGCGGCGGAAAGCAGGATCACCTTCCTCACACGAAAATGTAAATCGGTATATCATATTCTTGTTTTTTTAATTCTTTTCACATAATGAGCCCACAAAAGTACAACAATTATTTTACATACGCAAGGGCGCGCGCGATTTTCCTAAGAAAAAGTACATTTTTTTGCCAAAAAACACGCACTTTCATCTTTCAATTTTCAACTTTCAACTTTTATTACTACCTTTGCGCCGTATTTTGCGTAGTGTGCGCCTATACGTACACGTAACGCCTGTTTTTTATGAGAAGAAATGGCAAAATCCGAGTTTATTATTGAAGTAAACCACGTTTTCAAGAGTTTTGAGGACGGAAAGTTTGCGCTGAATGACGTCAGCCTGCAAGTCAAGAAAGGCGAGTTCGTCACTATCTTAGGCCCTTCGGGCTGTGGTAAGACAACCCTTCTGCGTTGTATCGCCGGTTTTCAGGTCGCCTCTTCGGGGGAGATCTTGCTGAAAGGCGAAGACGTCACAAAAACCCCGCCGTACAAGCGGCCGGTGAACACGGTATTCCAGAAATACGCGTTGTTCCCTCATCTGAATGTATTTAACAACGTTGCTTTTGGCCTGAAGCTGAAGAAAGAAGATCCCGAAACGATCAAAAAGAAAGTGCGTCAGGCATTGAAGATGGCGAACCTCACGGGTTATGAGGAGCGCGAAGTGGACACCCTTTCCGGTGGCCAGCAGCAACGTGTCGCCATTGCACGAGCGATAGTCAACAAACCCGAAGTGCTGCTGCTCGATGAACCGCTCTCGGCGCTCGACCTCAAGATGCGTCACGACATGCAGATTGAGTTGAAGGAACTGCATGAGAAACTCGGCATCACCTTCATCTACGTCACCCACGACCAGGAAGAGGCGCTGACGCTTTCCGACCGCGTAGTGGTGATGAGCGAAGGCAAAATCCAACAGATCGGAACTCCGACAGATATTTATAACGAACCGCAAAACTGCTTTGTGGCAGATTTCATCGGCGAGAGCAATATCCTCTCCGGCACGATGATTCGCGACAAGCGCGTGGAGTTCTGCGGCCAGGAATTCGATTGTATCGACACCGGATTCGGAGAAAACAACCCCGTGGATGTGGTTATCCGTCCGGAAGATATTTATGTTTGGCGCAAAGAGGATGAGAAACGCGGACGAATAGTCAACAACGAAGAAGACGATGTAGAAGACCGCGTGCCGAAAGGGAAATTCACTAAGTGGTACGGCGAAGTACAGACCTGTATCTTCAAAGGCGTGCACTATGAGATGCGCGTGCTGACACCCGACAACTATGAGTTCCTCATTCAGGATTACCATGAGTATCTTCCCGGCACGGAAGTAGGTATGCTCGTGCGACCGGAAGATATCCAGATCATGAAAAAAGAGCACTATATCTACAACTATTTCGAAGGAGAAGTGCTCAAGAACGGCAAAGTTTGGTTCCTCGATGCCGAATGGGACGTGGAAGAGAAGCAGATAGCGCCGTTTGCCCCGGGCGACAAAGTGCAAGTGCGTGTCAAATTCCGTGATATTGACTTGCAGGACTACGAAGAAGAAGGTACATTGTCCGGCGAGGTACATTTCATCCTCTTCAAGGGTAATCACTACCATCTGACCATCCGCACGGATGAGGGACATGACCTGTATGTCAACACCAATGATGTATGGGATGACGGCGACCGCGTGGGAGTGGTTATCAAACCCAAGGACATTCGGATTGATAAAATTACGAATTAAAGATTAAAAATTAAGAATTAAAAATTGTAATTCGTAATGACTAAACTCATTCAGATATTTTCGAGTCGGAGAACGTGGGCATGGCCGTACATCCTCTTTATGGCGATGTTTGTCGTGCTACCGTTGATTCTGGTGGGAGTCTATGCCTTCACGGATATCGACGGGAACTTCACGATCCGCAATTTCATGAAGTTCTTCACGCATAGCGAAGCGATCCAGACCTTCTTATACTCGTTGATGATAGCGGTATTCAACACCGCCATCTGCCTGCTTATCGGTTATCCGGCAGCGTATATTATGGCGCAGGAAGATTTCAAGACGCCGAAAGTGATGGCGATGCTGTTCATTCTGCCCATGTGGATCAATTTCCTGCTGCGCACAGTCGCTACCGTGGAACTGTTCAACATGTGCGGTTTGCCCTTAGGCGAAGGCGCATTGCTTTTCGGCCTTTGTTACGACTACCTGCCGTTCATGATCTACCCTATTTACAACACCCTGCAGAAAATGGACAACTCGCTCGTCGAGGCTGCGCAGGACCTGGGTGCAAACCGCTGGACATGCTTCTGGAAAGTCATTGTACCGTTGTCCATGCCCGGTGTATATAGCGGCATCGTCATGGTCTTCATGCCGACCGTCTCTACCTTCGCTATCGCCGAACTGCTGACGCATAATAACATCAAATTGTTCGGTAGTCTCATTCAGGATTATATCACCACCACCGACCTGCTCAACTACGGAGCCGTGTTGTCGCTGGTACTGCTCATCATCATCGGCCTGACATCGTTCTTCGGCGATCATGACAGCAAAGACGATCAGAAAGGAGGGCTGGTATGAGACGGTTTTTAGCTGTTAGCTATTGGTTGTTAGCTATTAGCCTATCGATGTTTGCCCAATCGAATCTCACCTATGAGTTGCATATCGGTGCCACACGCGATGTGACGCTACTGGAGAACTTCCCGGAGAGTTTCGCGGGCGAGAAAGTGAATATCTCCTTAGCCGAGGCCTCCTACTTCACGTTCGGTACACTCGAGACAGCGGATGTGTTGACACCGCTTGATTTCTTTTTTGCCGATGTTCCATCACCGGCTTTGTCCGCATGGGGCGACAGCATCTATGCCTACACCGATGCGGAAGGTACCGCATGGACTGTCTGGCGAACGAAAAAAGAGGTAAAGAACCGCGCGCAGAAAGTTCTCCGTCAGAACGCATATCATGTCTTCGAGACATACGTACAGGATGCCACGCAAGCTCCTGCGCGCTCCACGGCTTGGCTGGGATGGCTTTGCGCCGGACTGCTGCTCATTGCCGGCATCGTCTATGCCGTAGTGGTGCTTATCCAACGCCGCAGGGAGAAAAACCTCACTCCGGTAGAGCAGGAGATTCTTCGCCGCAAGCGCATGGGAATGCGGCGTCATTACGGGTCGCAACTCTACTTATGGTTGTTGCTGCTGGTGCTCTATGCGCCTATTGCCCTGATTGCCGTCTTCTCTTTCACCAAGAGTAAGATCCTCGGCAACTGGACCGGGTTCTCGTTCGATCTGTACCTCAACCTCTTCACGGGTAAAGCGGATGCAGGATTGAACAGTGCCATCTGGTACACGGTAGTCATCGCCCTCATTGCGGCGGTCGTTTCCACCATCCTTGGTACACTGGCCGCCATCGGTATATACAATATGCGTGCGCGAAGCCGCAAGGCCGTCAGTTTCCTGAACTCCGTGCCGATGATCAACCCGGATATCATCACCGGTATATCGCTCTTCCTGCTCTTCGTCGCTTTGGGCGTGAGTCAGGGATTAGCTACTGTCTGCATCGCGCATGTGGTGTTCTGCACGCCGTACGTGGTCTTAAGCGTATTACCGCGCCTCAGCCGCATGAACCCCAATACCTATGAAGCGGCACTCGACCTCGGTGCTACACCTGCGCAAGCGCTGCGCATGGTGATGCTGCCGGAGTTATGGCCGGGTATGCTCTCCGGATTCATCCTCGCGCTGACGCTCTCTGTCGATGACTTCGGCGTGACATTCTTTACAAAAGGCTCCGGAGGACTCGAAACGCTCAGTACCTTTATCTACTCGGACGCGCGCAAGGGCGGTCTTACTCCCGAACTGCGTCCGCTATTCACTATTATTTTGATAGTGATGTTGGCTGTACTTATTTATATCAACATACGTAATTCAAAACAAGAAGAAAAATGAGAAAAATCTTTGTTTCGGTATTGGCTATTGCAGCCATTGTACTGACTTCTTGCGGCGGTACTGACCGTGCGCATCAACTGAAAGTGCTCAACTGGGCGGACTACATCAACGAGGACGTCAAAGCGAACTTCGAGCAGTGGTATTTCGAGCAGACAGGCGAGAAAGTACAACTCGTCTATGAGACCTTCGACATCAACGAGACCGCACTCACGAAAATCGAGGTGGGTCACGAAGACTATGACCTCTTCTGCCCGTCGGAGTATATCATCGAGCGCATGCTCAAGAAAGACCTGCTGATTCCTATTCAGAAGGACTTGATTCCGGATTCGATTAAGTATTTCGACAATATCTCGCCGTTCGTTCTGGACAAATTCCAACAGATGGCGCCGAGCGCAGACGTGAAGGTCAGCGACTATACCGCAGGTTACATGTGGGGCACGACCGGCTTCATCTACAATCCGCAATTCGTCAACCGCGAGGACCTTCAGTCGTGGGCAGCCATCCTGGATCCGAAATTCGAAAACCGCATTCTGATGAAAGATGCGTTCCGCGATGTGTATTCGGTACTGGTGCTCTATGCTTTTGCAGAGCAGATTGAGAAAGGCGAAGTGAACCGTGACGAACTGGTACGCGACATCACGCCGGAGCGCGTTGCTGCGGTTAAAGAAGTCCTGCTCAAAGCGAAGAAACAAATCTGCGGATGGGAAGTGGATTTCGGTAAAGAAGAGATGACGAAAGGCAAAGCATGGCTCAACCTCAGTTGGTCCGGCGATGCGCAGTTCGCTATCGAAGAGGCTGCCGAGATGGGTGTGATGCTCGACTATATCGTTCCCAAAGAGGGTTCGAATGTATGGTTTGACGGATGGGTAATCCCGAAGTATGCCAAGAACGTCAAAGCCGCTACCTATTTCATTGATTATATGTGCCGCGCCGACAATGCGCTGGCGAACATGGACGAGATCGGATATGTCTCCTGTGCCGGCGGCCCGTTGGCGGCAGCCGAGATACTCGAGGAACAGTATGACGACGAAGAGTGGCCCGAGACAGTGGACGCTTCGTATTTCTTCGGAGAAACCCCCATCGAAGTGGACGGCGAGGTACTCGACCCGCACGCACTGCACCTCAACCCCGTCTATTATGCCGACAAGAGCATCATCGACCGCTGCGCACTGATGCATGACGCCGGTGACGCACAGGAGATGCTGCTGGAGATGTGGAATGAAATCAAATTAGCACGATGAGAAAAATCCGACTAGTCATCCTAGGTCTCCTAGGGTTCCTAGGGATCCTAGTTGCTCCACTTTCCGCCCAGACGACAGAGATGGAGACGCGCTATAAAGCCTTGGCGGAGCGCTTCCCTGCACGCGACAAGTTGCTGCAGAACGACCTCAAGGCCTACTTGCAGGCTTTCCCGTACACCACTTTTGCCGATGAGGTGAAACTGATGCAGGGTGTTCTGCAAGTGGAGAAAGGTCATTACAAACAGAGTCTGAAATTTCTGGAGTCGATAGAGGTGCACGCCTTGACGCGTGAGCATCAGGCGGACTACTCGTTCTACCGCGGTTACGCCTATCTGATGCTGCAGGAGTATCAGCGTGCGTCCATCTATTTCGCGCAGCTGAGCAAGGGCGACAGTCGCCATGCTACGCGCGGCACGTACTACTACGCGTACTGCATGTACAAACTGCAGAACTACGACAAGGCATTGCCGGCGCTCAAGAAATTAGAGAACACGCCGGAGTACGCCAAGACCGTGCCGTATTATATCATCCAGATTGAGTTCGCGCAGGGCAACTACGAAGAGGCAGCGGCGCGTGCCGAAGCACTCCTCGCAGCGCATCCCGAGAGTCTCAATAACGGCGAGTTGCATCGCCTGCTGGGAGAGATAGCGTATCAGAAAAAAGACTACCGCGCTGCGGTGGACCATCTGCAGCAGTACCTGCAGGCGGCTAAGGCACAGAGCGAAGAACCCGTACGCAACGACATGTATATGTTGGGTTCGGCGGAGTATGCCTTGGGAGACTACGAATCCGCGGTCGCTTCCCTCAAGCAGGTGAAGCAGCTCAACGACACTATCTCCGAAGCGGCATGCCTCACAATGGGTAACGCCTATGTGAAGCTGCAGCAGCACGAGCAGGCGAAATTGTCCTACCAAGCCGCAGCAGGATACAAACTGACACCGCGTGTCACGGAGGAAGCATCGTATAACTACGCGCTCTGTACCTATCAGTCCTCCAGCGCCTTGGGCGAATCCGTACGCGCCTTCAATGACTTCCTTCATCAGTTCCCGGATTCCAAATACGAGGAGCGTATCTATCAGTTGCTGAGCGATGCGCTGATGAAGAGTAAAAACTACGCAGCAGCCATTGCCACACTCGATTCGATACCTTATCCCTCGCCGAAGATGCGCCAGACCAAGCAGTATCTGCGTTACCAGTTGGGCGCCGATAATTTCCTGCAAGGAAAGATGCAGGCATCCGTCGATTGGATGAGCGAAGTGATCCGTCACGCGAACGAATCGGACAAATATACCACAGAGGCATATTACGTACGCGCCGAGGCCGGGTACCGCCTGCGTGACTACAACCAGTGCGAACAGGACCTGAAGGCCTTCTTCGGCCGCAGCGATGCAAAGCAATCCGGCAATTATGTGATTGCGCGCTACCTGCAGGGCTACTGCTATTTCTCGCAAGCCCGGTATAACGCAGCGCGTGATGCTTTCTCGGCCTATATCGATGAGGCACTGGCTACAGAACCTACCTATGCGGACGCACTGAACCGCATCGGAGATTGCTATTTCAATGCGCGCGACTTCCAGTCGGCTATCACTTATTACTCACAAGTAAGCAAGTTGCAGGCGGCGGGTGCAGACTATGCGCTCTTCCAGAAAGGCTACGCCCTGGGTCTGCAGCATAAGTACGGCGAGAAAGTGAATATCCTTTCCGAACTCGTCAAGCGCTATCCGAAGTCCGACTATGCCGACGACGGTCTCTATGAGATCGCCCGTGCACAGCTGCAGCAGGATAACGAGCGCGGAGCGATAGCTTCATACGAGCAACTGCTCGCTACCTATCCGCACTCCACGCTGTCGCGCAAAGCCTCGCTGGAGCGCGCAATGATATATCGCAACCTGCATGAGAACGACCAGGCTATCGCGGCTTACCGCCAGACCATCGAGAAATATCCGGCTACGGAAGAGGCCTACACGGCACTGGATGCCCTGCAGGCATTGTATGTGGAGACCGGACGAGTGGACGAATATCTGGCGTACACCAAGAACCTCGCGAAGATCAACATGACCGTTACTACCCAAGAGGACTCGCTCCTCTATGCGGCAGCCGAGATGCAGTATATGCAGGCGGCTTACCAGAAGGCGACGGTGGCGCTCAGCAACTATATCACGCAGTATTGCGCCGGCGGACGCTATTGCACGACCGCGCGCTACTACCTCGCTGACTCCTACTACCGCTTGGGAAAGACCTCCGAAGCGCTCGCGCAATATATGGTGCTGGCGGAGAGTGCGGCCAATCCCTATCAGGAAGAGGCGGCTACCCGCGTAGCGGAGATATGTTTTGACAAGGGCGACTACACCGCGGCGCTGGAAGCTTTCTACCGCATGCATGCGTTATCCTCCAGCCGCGAGAACACCCAGATTGCCCGTCTCGGTATCCTGCGTTGCTCGCAGCGTCTCGGACGCCATCAAGCAACGATCGATATCGCCGACCAGATACTGAGCGATGCGCCTGTCAGCGATGAACTGCGCGCAGAAGCTCTCTACGGGCGCGCCAAAGCGCTGGTAGCCAAAGGACAATGGGCCAAAGCGCAACCGGATCTGAAAACCCTGGCGACGGAAGTACGTACTGCCCAGGGGGCGGAAGCCGAGTATCTGTTAGCGCAGAGTTATTTCGAACTAAAAGACCTCGATGCATCGGAAGCGGAGGTGATGAACTTCACGCAGATGAACACGCAGCAGCAGTACTGGTTAGCGCGTGCGCTGATCTTGCTGAGTGACATCAACAAAGCACGCGGAGAATATTTCCAGGCGCGGCAGTACCTGCTCGTCTTGCAGCAGAACTACACCGCCCCGGGTGACGACATCCCGTCGCTCATCAAAGCCCGCCTCGCTGCACTAGACAAATTGGAACAACCTGTAGAAAAGGAGGAAAACGATGAAGAAGATGAATAAACCCCTAGTCTTCCTAGGGCTCCTAGGACTCCTAATTACACCCGCTTATGCTCAGAGCGACAGCGCCCTCAACCGCAGTGTGACGGTGGAGCGCGATTTCCAACCGGTGATACAGGCTGCAGGTAAGGTATCAACGAAGCCTGCGGTAGTGGAGACCACGATTGAGCCTGCGCCGATACAATACTCGTCCTTCACGGCCGACGTGACGCCTTCGGCTACCTTCCATTCGCTGCTCTCGCAGCCTACGCGTTTTGAACCGGTGAAGGCGTACAACGGATATGTACGTGGCGCTATCGGTCATCCGAATACCCTGTTCGATTTCGGTTATCATCTGGATGACGGCAAGAAATCCATCCTCGATGTCTATGCGCATCATAAGGCGGAATGGGGACTGGCGGCGCTGAGTAAGACGAAAGTGGGCTTGAACTTCAAGCATCCGTTCAACACCTGCGAACTCTATTTCGGCGTCAATGGCGGCAATATCTACTACCATAAGTACGGCCATTTTTACGACTATTCGCAGATCTGGGGCATGTGGGAGAAGAACAGCGTAGCCTATCCGAGATCTCATCCGTTTGGCGACATCGACAAGACTTCGCTTTGGACCGTTGAGGCATTCCTTGGCGTGCGCTCGAATCCCAAGCAAGAGGTGCAATACGAAGTGCAGACGGGATATGACCTGTTCTCCAAACCCGGCGCGGTGACGGAGCATCAGATCCGCACCAAAGGCGGATTCGACTGGCACAGCAATTCGCACCATGTAGGTCTGCGGGCATTTATCCAGAATAACTTCCTGCAACTCGGCACGCTGGGCGATGCGATTGATCCGACGATGTATAACAGCCGTCATAACTTCCGTTTCGAGCCGTACTATGCTTATGAAGGCCAGCGCGTGCGCTTGCATGTAGGCGTGAACCTCGATATGAATATCGGTTTCGACAAGAATGAGTTATCCGCTACGGAGAATATCTCCTTTGCTCCCTCGCCGCACGTGAACCTCGAGGCGCAGATTGCGAAAGAATGGCTCACTATTTATACGGATGTCACCGGACATTTCGGTCTCGGTTCGTTGCAGGAGTATATGGAGGAGAATCGTTATCGGCTCATCCACGCAGGGATTATCGACCACCATGTGACGGCTTATACGCCGGTGGATGCCGAACTCGGTTTTCATATCCGCCCGACTCGTGAGATGTTGATCGAGCTCCACGGAGGTTATGCGTATATGCTGAATCAGACGGTACTGGTTGCTCATACAGCAACAGAAGCCTATGCTGAGATACCTACGGTGAACTTCCTGCCGGGCGATTTCGGTTTCGAGTTTGCCAACTACAGCCGCGGCAAGATCGGCGGACAGATCAATTATCATTTCCGCGACGTGCTGCGTCTCAACCTCAATGGCGATTATTATTTCTGGTCAGGAAATATGCCTGTCTATGACCGCGCCACATGGGATTTGTGCCTGCGCGTAGACGGCCGCATCGACAAGCATTGGTCGCTCTATTCGGAGAACCGCTTTGAGGGAAGCCGCATGGCGAAGGTAAGCAATGCGCAGGACTATATACTCCGCCCGACCATTGATCTCAATGCCGGTGTACAATACGAGATGTGGGTAGGAAAAGCAAAGACGAAGACGAGCGCTGCAAGCCAGATTGTTCGTCCGGAGCCCAAGCCGAACCTCACGCTCTTCCTGCAACTCAATAACTGGTTGCATCGCAAGAACGAGTACTTCTACGGCTATCGCAGCCAGGGTATCAACTTCCTCCTCGGAGCAACGTTCCGTTTCTAGAATCCTAGGATCCTAGGAACATAGAATACTAGTATACTAGTTCCTTTAAAAAGAGCCTGTCAGCGCTGACAGGCTCTTTCGTATTCAACGGAAGCCATCAGAAATGCACCGAGGACTTTTCCCTCGGTGTTATTTTGTATGGGCACATCTTTTCCGATCAGGTAATACGCTGCCGAGCCGTTGCGGTCTTTACTCAAGCCCGCCGACTGACAACTGGCGAGAATCGTCAGGTCTGCGCCTTCGCCGCGAACGAATTGCTTTACGATACCTTCGAATCCGCGTTTGCCGGCCTCTGCATGATTGATCAGGCCAAGTCTGGTACCTTTCAGCAGAGCGGCCGTAATAAGGCAGGAGGCGGAGGATTCGAGATAGTTGCACTGCGTGCCGCCGGCTTCTACATTCGTATATTTGGCGGAGCCTGTATCATCGATGCCCTGCGTTGCGCATTTCTCCGGGCCATAGGCCAGTAACTGATACCAGCAACCGGTCTCTTTATCTTGCCGCGCTACGAGTCCGTCAGCCAATTGCGTCAGCATTTCCCGCAACTCGTCGAAATGCTGTGCCGAAGGCAGCGGATCTCCCTCTGACCACTCTCCGCTATGCTCCAAGTTCTCTAAATACGCCTCGAGAACATCCACCAGCGCCAATATATACCATCCTGCCGCACGGCCCCAGTATTCCTCCGAGTGATATATCGCCGGATCGTTAGCGCAAGGGTACAGATGTCCTGCTTCGTAGATCGCACGCGCGTTGTTATTGAGTTGTACGTCGGTGAAAAGGACATGGTACGGCAATTGTTTCTCTTCGTCCCATAAGTACGGCCATGACACTTCGAATTGGTCATATACATCGTTCCATCCGAGATTTGTTCCTTCGGCAGCGCCGCATGCTAACAACTGCGCCAAGAGCGCAGGGCCCATATACGCGCCGTCGCACCACATCTGTCCGTAGTAACTCTTACTGGGGTCAGCCGTTGCTTTATGCATCCATCCGCCGGCTGCACCACCGGAAGCAATGGTATAACGGTTTTTATGATCTTCCAATCCGCGGGCGCCACGACGCAACTGCTCCATGAAATACGCGGCATTGGCGGCGTTCTCAAATCGCCCGCCGGGTTTGGCGCCGTTATATAAACCGAGAAAGACCTTCGTACAATTCAGGTCATCGAGGATACCGCCTTTGTCGGTCGCTGTCTTCGTCAGTCCCCATGCGCACAGACCTTCGTACCACGCATCCGCCCAAGCGGAGTCTTGATAATATTCCCATACATCGAGGATGCCTTTGGCTACCACACCCGGCACGTAGTCCCACGACGCAGGTATCGCCGGATTGGTGACGCCGTTGGTACTGTTAGCATTCGGAAAACCGACCTCTGCGTCTTTGTTATGCCATGCCGTCATGCGCGCATTGATCATCTTTGCTGAGTATCCCGCGACCATCTCGCGATCATTACGGACGTCACTGTCCGGTCTCTTTCCGATCGTCCCGCACGCACTCAGCAAAATTGCAATGGAGAATATGAGATATTGGCGCTTCATTATTCGCTTATTGTTACGCGGAGGCAGCGGCATTCACCTCCGGCAGGTTCCGGCTCCGGCGCTGCAGCAGGCGGATATGCCCGCTCATATTCTACGGCGGCCATCAGGAACGGACCTAATGCCTTTCCTTCACTATCATTTCTAATAGACACATCTCTTCCGATAAGATAGTATGCCGCACTTCCATTTCTATTGGATCCTAAACCGGCAGATTCGCAACTTTTTGTTATTTGGTAAGAACCAGCCGTTCCTGTAAGGAAGGTGTTAATAATACCTTCATATCCTTCTTTGGCTGCGGCTTGGATATTGATTCCGCTTTCCGTATTATTCAAATACCCCAAGCGTAGGCCTTTAAGAAGCGCACCTGTTATCAAACACGAGCCGGATGACTCCAGATAGTTGCATTGCGTTCCTCCGGAACTAACATTTTTATAAGTACTAGAACCCGTTGCATCGGTCCCTTGTGTCGCACATTTGCTGTCATCGTATTGAAGCAATTGGTACCAGCAACCGGAGGTAGCATCTTGACGTTTAACTAATCCGACAGCCAACTGCTTTAGATAACCTTGGATAACGAGAAAATCAGCATCATTCTTCTTGCCTGCTTTCTCCATCGCCTCTAATACATCTACAAGCGCCATAATATACCATCCGCATGCACGTCCCCAATACTCGGCAGAGTGATAACCTCCTCCTATTTTCGGCTGGTCAACCTCGTACACCCATCCGCTTGCGCCTCCGGTTGACTTGTCGGTTGAGAAACAATGCCAAAGCAGCTCTGCCGAGCTATCCCATAGTCCTCCCCAAGATGCATTAAACTGGGTCATTACATCGCTCCATGTGAGGGTCGTACTAACGCCATAGGCAAGAAGTTGCGCAAGAAGTGCCGGTCCCATATACGCGCCGTCGCACCACATCTGCTTGCCATAGTCGGATTTATGATACCATCCTCCATCCGCAGTACTACTTGTTCCGGAAATGCTATACTTAGAATCATGATCCTCTAAGCCGTCCGCTCCTCGTCCCATTTGTGTCATACAATAGGTGGCATTGGTACTATTCTCGTATTTACCGCCTACCTTACACCCGTCGTACACTCCGAAATATACTTTGGTACAGTTTAAATCATCCAAACTGCCGCCTGTATTTTCTGCCGTTTTACTCAAGGCCCATGTACTTAATCCATTATACCAAGCCTCAGCCCACGTGGAATCTTGATAATATGCCCACACATCCAAAATGCCTTTAGCCACCACTCCGGGGACATAATCCCAAGTAGCAGTTGTACAGGCAGAGGTGCTACCATTCGTACTATTCGCATTCGGGAAACCTGCATTGCTACTTTTATTTTTCCAACAGGTCATACGTGCATCGATTACCTCGCGACTGTACCGCACCGTTGGATCAAAGGTAACTCCCTTTACTTCTTGGGACATGCAGCAGACTAATACCAAGAGGGCTGCACAAAGAAAATGCTTTTTCATTTAGAGTATATTAAATCCTTTTTGTTCGCATCGTGAATGTCTCTATTGAGCGGGTTTATGCTTTTTTACGCCTGCGCGATACCATATATATCGCGTATGCGCATGCGCAGAGCATCAGCGCCCATAGTCCGTCGCCAAGGGGTTGTTGAGTATGCGGATCCAACTCTCCGCCCGGGGTACCAGGTGCTCTACGCGGACCGCTGGCCATATACGCACTTGTGTTCATCGAACCATCGTTATTCAGCAAAGTATTTTCCTGCTGCTCCCATTGCGAGGAGTATGCGCTCGTCGATTGGAAGGTGGCAGATGGAGCTATGGCTCCTTGGTAACCAACACCCGAAAGCTGATAGCCGACAACTGACCGTTGATAGCTGTTCTTATATTCCACGGCTCCTGCCTGCGCGGCACCCAAGAGCGCCGGCAGCAGAGCCATTATCAGTATTGCAACTATGTTTTTCAAAGTAGTCTTCATAATAGTTTTTCCCTTTCTCTAAACTCTAAACACTAAACTATTATTTAACAACTTTTCCGGTTGCGTCATAGAGCATTCCGTTGAGCAAGATATACATCTTATCCTCGATAAGCAACTTCTTGGCATTAGCACCCTCGCCATCAGAGGTAAGTTCTGTACCTGTAGCTATCTGCGGTGCCTTGCGCGTGAGGATAAACCGGCTATGTGCAGCTTTATCCGTAGTCGTGAAGTAATAAGCATTACCGGTCATTATCTGCGTGTAGGTATTGTTCTCGGTGTCGAATAGATACAGCGGTTCTGCATCTTCGCTATAGACGAACTCGAAGCGGTACTCGCTGTCTTCGCCGGCCTTGAAAGCTACCACCGTTCCTTCAAACTCCGGAATAGCACTTACTGCATCTTCACGACCTTCACCGGTTACATAAACCATCGGCGAGAGTGTTCCTCCTCCCCACGCTTCGCCATCCCAACCGCTATCATAACCGCGGGTGAAGTCTTCGCGCTCGAGAACAACCAGTTTGTCCTGATAACGGCTGCCGCGGGCGAAGATCTTCAATACATTCGGCTCGTCGCTCTCTGCCGCAGCACGTCTCGGTGCATACATCGGACTGCTTACTACATCACGAGCGCTGTGCGGACGTACATGACGGTCGTAATCCAAGTGCAGCGTGCCGGCTGACGAAGTCGAGATATAGAATCCTTGCATGGACGGAATCTGCCAAGTTTCTACATAGGAAGCCGAATTTTTAGGTACTGCTACATACGTTCCTGCCTCCGTTCCTGTACCAGCTGTTCCCTCCGCATCCGTGCCTGTATTGAAGAAGTAGATAGTCTTATCGGAGATATTTTCCATATCGTCATCCGTGAAGGTCGAAATATCAATCGGAGCAGTCCAACTGTTCGCAATTACAGTATATCCGGTAGGGACAGCAATAGACTGCGCAGTAGTCGCTACCAAAGTTCCAACCATGTCGAATACCACCGGTGCAGCGGGGTGCGTGACGCAATAGCCGCGGAACGGAACTAACGGACCACCATTGGGTATTACTGTCCAACCGCTGCCGGAGTATTGATAGAGCCAACTGTCATAGTAGTTGCGAGTAGCACTTGCTACATCATTATGCGGTGTACCGATATACTGCCATGTGGAAGCGGCGGCACTAAGACCTGCATCCGCCTTCGCGGTGCTATACATATCTACGTGGGCTTTGGTATCTCCGGAGTTGTTGTTGAAGATCAGGGTACCATTGCCGCTTGCACCGGAACCGATATGGATATCATTTACATCGGTCGGATAAATCTCCGAACCATCCATACGACGGATTGTACTCTTCACATCCAATGCACTACCGGCAGGAATAACAATCCTTCCTTCGTCAATGATACGCAGTTCCATTGCCTTTGCGTGCTCAATATCTACGTTTACAGGAGCAGCGATACGAGCAGAGGTAAACTCTCCCGGGATATTGATACGTTCCGGACCCCAGTTAGCCTCCGTACTCCAAAGACCATCACCCTTCGTTCCTGAACAGCCCGGACAGTTAACTGGATCTTTATACCATTCAGCATCATGCGGAGCACCGGCGCCATTATCAAAGGTGAACGAGCAATCGGCTACGTGCAATGGATCATCATCCAGCAGGTATTCCAGACATGCCAAGATCACTTCTTCGCCCTTACCCGTCAGTTTGGATTGTGCACCGCAGTTGATGGAGAAGAGGATGAAACGTGCCTCGATGTTCGTCTGACGTTCTGCCACGGTTACCAATATACGATCTTCGGAACCCGGAGTCCATGACGCTTCGCCGTCTATTGGCGAGTTTTTGGCAATCGAGGCATTATAGTGGGTCAGACCGATAGTGACGAAGTTCTCCGCCGCATCAATCTCGAAGCCTTGCATACCCTTGCTGCTCTCATAACCCGTACCGGAAAGCATGGTATAAACCAATTCAGAACTGTTCGTCGCATCACGATAAACATCGGCACCATCTCTTAGATGTTCAAACATCGGGTGGGCGTAACATACGATATTGAGGTTCAGACGACCGTCCGCCTTGGATACCACCGGCGAGGTGGTAAAGCCCTTAGCCGCCCATTTGGACGGACTCTTGGCTACCATGTGGGTCTTGAACGACAGCATCGGACGGTAGTCGCAGAGCGCTGCCATGTCATCCAATACATCCTTGGCTGCATCGGACTTCGATGCTTTCGGGTAGTCAGTCAAGAGCAGAATATCGAATGGCTCGTAGTTGAGTTTGTTGAATACCGCATAACCGTTGACCGGAGTAACGATATAGTTTGCCTTGAGGTCGGTATAAAGCCCCCATTCGGTATTGGCATCGAACGATGTATTACCCGTCTGCTGGCAGAGGTCGGCTACGTTATAACCCGTCAGGAAGTCGCCACCTACGGTCAGTTCGCCTGTCTTACGGGTACCACCTGCTTTGCTTGAACCGGAGCAGATGAGTGCCAAGGTCGGCGTTGCGCCGATGACGCGCATCGTGATGGTATTCTTATATACCTCGCTGACGTTGCCGCTACAGTCGATAGCCTTACAGGTATATACCACTTCTTCATTCTCACTATACTTGCCGCTCAGTTCGTTCAGATTTACCATAACGGTATCCACATGTCCATCGTCGCTCGGCCATACTACCAATGCGTCCGAACTCGTCACATCGGTTGCCGCACCGCCGTTACGCGAGACGTACATCTTGAAGGACTTACCATCCAGCTTGCCGCTGTTCTTCACGGCGAAGAGGTGACGCATCTTCATCTGGTCGCTGTAGGTCTTATCGACATGGTAGTACTGGAACGGAACGAGGCGTTCTACTTCCGGCTCAGTCGTCTCACTGGTCACAATCGCGCTGTTGGTAGAAGGCGTGGTACAATCGCTGGTGTTCGTGCGCTCTACGGTATAGGTACCGGCTTGCGTTGCGGTGTACGAACTGCTTGTTGCGCCGTCTATCTCCGTACCGTTGCGGAACCATTGGTAAGTACCGTCAGCGAAGTCACTTGTTCCATCAGATTGTTTCGCATGCAGCGTTACAGAAGTATTGCAACCGACCATGTCGGTGGAACCGTCGGCTACTACCTTCGGTGCGCCGCCCGTACAGCTTACCGTGATGGTGTAACTGCCACTGCTTGCGCAGTAGTCGGTCGCAGAAATCGTACCGCCGGCATAGGAAGCGGTGATAGTCACTGTTCCGGCTTCGCCGTTGAAAGTAACCGTACCGTCATCGCCCACCGAAGCGATATCTTCGTTCGAGGAGCTGTAAGTCAGCGTTCCTGCTACACTCAGCGTGAAGGTAGGATTGCTCCATGCGCCGCCCATCTCGTAACTGGTACTTGCTGTGCTCGGCGTAACCGTCGTAGCCGTACATGCATCCGTATATTCGAAACAGATCTTCGATACATACAGTGTACCGCCGCTGGAGCCCTTGCTGTCGAAGTTACGACCAATCTGGAACGCATTCACATTGCCGTGAGCCGACAGGTCGATCGTACGCTCGGTGAGCGTAGAGTTAACCGTCAAGGAAACAGCCGTATAGTTCGTACCGCCATTCGTGGAGTAATTATACGAAGCCTTGCTCTCGCTGCTGGAAGCAATCGTCACTTTCGCAGTCTTGAAATACTTGCCTGTCGGCGGATAGTAAACCAGAATCTTACTGTTGCTGTTCATCGTCCAGCAAGCTGTGCTTTCGTACGAACCTTGGCCGGCGCCGGAGTTCTCGAAGGAGAATTCAGCATCGCTTTCATTGCCACGCGTAGCACAGTCTTCTTCTACATATGTCGTCACGTTCACTGCGATAGCCGATGAAGTGGTGATACCGCAGGAGTTCTGTGCGCGGCAGAAGATATAGTACGAAGGACTGCCGATAGCCTCACTGTCGTATGCTTTGATGAGTTCCTTGTTCGTTCCAATCTCTACATCGCCGGCATCCCAGGTAGCGTCCGCACTCTTGTACCATCTGTACTTAACGGCATCCGTTGCCTCTACGGTATTGATAGAGAGCGCTATCGTCTGCATAACGCTTACCGAAGCCGGAACAGTCGAACCGAAGTTCGGAGCGGAAGGAACGGAAATAGTAACTGTATTGGATGTACGCGCACAGCCCTTGGTAGCAATGAAACGATACGAACCTGCATTAGAAGCCGTCACCGAAGCAATCACGAGAGAGTCTTTTGTCTCTCCGGTAACATCATCCCACGTGGAGCCATTCAGTTTCTGCCACTTAAATGTTGCTCCAGCCTCATAACCCGTAGCATCGATTCGCATCTTCGTACCCGAGCAAACGGTATTATTGACCGCTGTGATAGTCGGCGTAGCATCCGTACAAGAGGAAGCAGAACATACTTTGACTGCGAAGAAAGAATAACACCAGTTACTGCTTCCGCAACTCAAAGTCCATTCTCCCGGCTCAATGTCTTCTTTTGTATAAGCTTGTACCGTGGTGTTACTGGTAACTTCTACTTCTTCATCGTCTGATGTGCGTTTCAGTACCAAATGTTTTCCTGCATCCGAACTTGCTGCTTTTCCGTAGATATACAGAGTGGCTGTTGCTCCAGCCGGCACCGTAAATTTCGGTTTATAAGCACCGGTAGAAAGTCTCTTGGTTCCTGTCATTGATACTCCGTCAACCGTCATCGTGTATGTTCCCGTATTGCCGGTTCCGGTTGTGGTATTACTGAAGAAACCATCTCTATTATTGATAACGCCATTGGCCGTAGCATCGTCTGCATAAATGAACCAATAGTAGTTCTGGCACTCGCTTGCTGCGGTTACGGTCAATGTATATACGCGTTCAGCGGTGCCGCAATCGCCGGTTGCTTTTGCTTTATAATAATAGGTACCCGCAACGCCCGCGCTCGCGATAGTATAGGATGCACTCTCCGCACCGCTGATAATCGCTTCTTCTGCGCCTTCGGCGTTGGTACAGGTGTACCATTGCCATGTAGCAGGCGTATTGGCGGTAGCCGTCAGCGTCACGCTGTTACCCGGATAAACCGTAGCCTTGTCAGCCACGATGCTTGTTACCTCTTCGCCGTCCGTCACGCTCAACTCAACTTCTCTATAAGCGGAGGAAGATGCTTTTCCGGCTTTGCTGACCGTTACAGTCACTACGTATGTACCCGCCTGCGACTCGGTAGCCGAAGAGCCTAAGTCAAACGTAGCGGTGTTCGCCAATTCGGTGTCGTTACCCTTCTTCTTCCAGGAATAAGTTACTGTCTCGCCATCTGCCAGAACAGCCGTCTGGGTTGCATCCCATTCAGCGATGTCTGTACCCTCGCAAAGCGACTGATTGCTCAATGCCGGAATAACCGGAGTAGTACAAGGCGTAGCGGTCTGAATAGTAATAACCAATATTCCGTAGAAGTCACCATCTTGTGTGATAGATACATTGCCGGTGAAGTTACCCGATTTCGTGAATTCGTGTTTTGCAAAGGTGTTTTTTGTTGAACTGGATGTCCATGCTTGTCCTCCGATAGTCATGGTTTTACTTGCGCTACCATTTATACCGTAGAAAGTAATAGAAGAAGCAACTTTAGAGCCAAGTGCTAATGTATAGGATTTACCACTACCAAACTTAACACCTTGAACATATCTATTTGAACTTGAAGAAGTAGTCCAGTTACTTGATTTGGACAATTCAGCGCCTGTCAGGTCATTCGACAAATAATATTCGCTACCTGCTCCTAAAGTAGTACTTAGAGAAATCTCCGTGTTATTAGCAATCGTTCCGCCGGTATTGGTAAAGAACTGTACTGTTCCGGTACTACCTCTGGTTAAGGCACCGGCAGTAATGGTGATAGCACCATAGTAGATATCTTTGGTTGCCGGAGCGGTCTCACCCGCAATGGTTATCACGATAGCACCTGTCACTTGTGCGGCAGGCACTTGGAAAGCACCGGTAGATGCGTTCCATGTGTAGCCTGTACCTACAGTAGCCGGTGAACCGCCGATAGTAACCGTAATCGTCGAAGGCAATACATAACCCGTATTGGCAGCGAAGACTGCGTCATATGCCACACCTTCTGTTGCCGCACCTGCACCCGTCGCACCGCTTGTGGCTGTCACATTTGTCAAACTATGCGTTACGCTGTAAGTCGGAGCAGGAGCTACGCCTGTTACGGTAATAACGATGTTACCTGTTACTTTGTTACCCGGGATACTTACCACACCCGTACCTTGCGTCCAAGTGTAGTCTGTTCCGGCTGTTGCAGGCGAGCCACCGATAGTTACTGTAATTGTGCTCGGCAATGCATAATCTCCGGCAACTGCATAAGTAGCGGTGTAGTTATTTCCTTCCTTGACAGATGTTGCGCCGGCAGACTTCGTCACATTGCTCAGTGTATGCGTTACGGTATAATCCGCTGCGTTCTGCACTTCTCCATACAACTTCACATGTTGTCCCATACGGAAGTATGATCCACCTCCCCACGCATAAACCTTTAACGTTACATTGCCAACTAATACTCCACCTGCAGCAAAGTTAAAGGTTGCATCGGTCAACGTAGCTTCTGCTGTAACATTTAATGTGTTAGTACTATTATATACATGCCCGTTATTATCAATAATTTGTGCTTTGTAATTACGAGCGGCAGAGCCAACATTAAACACTTGACAAGTAACCTTCTCCGGCACAACTTTCTTTGCACTATTAACCGTAAAGGTAAAGTTAGCACTATTAGAAGGTGAACTATTATCGGTTACCTCAGCTGAAGCCACTGATGTTTTTGCCGTTGCAGCAGCAGAATTTCCCGTATCTCCTGCTGTCTGCGATGTCGCAATAGATGTAATATTCGTTCCATCCGAAGTTTCTGTGCTTGCTGCACCCCAAGTACTCGTATTGAGGTTCATCGTCCAATGTACGAGCGGATCCGGCTCAGCAGCTGCCGTGGTGAAACTCGTTCCGGCAACCCAACTACTCTTATGACTTGCGTCACAAACCGAACGTACCCACCAGTAATAAGTCGTTGAAGCCGTCAAGCCTTCAAATGTATAAGAAGCGGTTGTCGGTGAAGCCGTAGGTGTAACATTTGCAGCCGGTGTGCTGCTAGAAGTGCTTACATATACTTCCCATTGTGAGTTGGCTGCATCGGTCCAACTAACTGCCTGAGTTGTGCTTGTCGTCGCTCCATTTGTCGGACTAGTCGGCGCATCTGGAGTGGAACAAACCATCGGACAAACTTCAATTCGATAAACACGAGTTGTTTTACCATCTCCGCCCCCTTCATAACCTCCAATAGCTTCTACTTTTCGATATATACGGAAATATTTCGTTCCTGCAGGAGCAGTAAACTCATGTACTAACTTGGCATCATTTTGGGCATCTGCGTGTGAAGGAGCTGCGTGCGTTTGACCGGTTACACCAGAACTAAATGAACTATTGGCACAGAAGATAATAACGTATTTGTAATCATTACCTGCATCTTGATTGTTTGCGGCACTCACAGTAACGGTATTAATATTAGAGCCATCCGTAAAATGTCCTTGCACATATTGTCCCGAACCTGCCAAAGCGATAACGGTTTCAGTATGTCCACTCCAAACTTCATTATTCGAAGATGTGTTAATAGCCGCTGCGGCACCACTATTTGTTTCCAATTCGAGTGTAGAACCAATTGTCATTTTGTAACTCGTCCACGAACTTGGTGTTCCTGCCCATGTCTTACAACCGCTGTCCAATGTCCATTTTGCATACAAGGTAATGTCTGCTGTGTAAGCTGTAGCACCAAGAGAGGTCACTAAACCTGTCGAGCAGTCAGATGATGTATACCAACCACCGAAGGTATAACCCGCCTTAGTAGCGCCATTCAGGTTTGTAGCGGTATTATAGGTGTGGCTGGTCGGGTGTGCAGATGGAGTATCTGTGTGCGTTCCCGAGAAAGCCACATTACCTTGGTCTTTGTAAGTAATCGTATATACATGCGGGGTGAAGGTAGCAGCAATAGTTGTTGCGCCTGTTACAACATAGTTCGCGCTATACGCGCCGCCGTTAATAGTGATCGCGCCTGCGTCATAACCCGTGTTCGGACTTGTTGTGATAGAGGTCAAGATTACCGTATGTGCCAGATCTTCAATCATATCCGCAACGGCAGCTGTGGAGGAGGAAGAAACTCCTGCTTCATTGGTATAATGAATAGTAATCGTACCATTGCTCGGTTGGCTAATCGTCACGCGGTCCCTCAGCATACCGGGAACTGTCGTATAACTATAGAACTCACAGTTATTATTCTGGGCATCGCCACCCGTTGAGTGATCTGATCCGGGGATGACAGTTAATCAGCTAGAAGGCACTGGAGCACCTACAAAACGAGTTGCATTCGTAATAGCATAGGAATCGTCAGTCTTGGTTTTATAGATAGAATTGCCATCACTCCAACCTCCATTATTAGCTATATGCCAAGCTTCAAAACCGCCGTCACTCTCATAGTAAATGGTTGTAGTCTGATACAAATTAGCCGTTCCGGGAACCAGTGTCATTGCGGCTTTGCTATTCCAGTTGCTACGACCTATACGATAGTGAATATTTGACCAATTGCGCTCGTTGTTAGCAAAGTACAAATTATAGCCTCCTACTTGAACATTGGATGGATAAATAACACTCATTGAGAAGGCATCAACACCCGCATTGTATGTTAAATTGAATGTATATGCCGCTGCTTTTGTTGTGGTTAATCCGCAATGATTATTTACATTTAAGTTCCAACCGCTGCAATTACTGCTCGTCATTGTTCCATCGTTTCCCCACCAGTTTCCGCAACCATCGGTCACTTTGTAATAGTAAGTATAACTACCGTTTTCCAACGATACATTAACCGTTGCATGTGTGCCATCTACTTTCGTAAATGGTAAATTGCACTTATCGGATTTGTCATCCCAATATACATATAATTGCAAACACTTTGCATTAAACGTGTCACTCGTTGTAGAACATGTTGCGCCTGTAGAAACGATACAACGGTATTGTCCTACGTCAGACGTTGTGGCATTAGCTTTTGTATAAGTCGCGGAAGTCTCACCAACGATGTTCTCCCAATCAGAGCCAATATATTTCTGCCACTGATAACCGGTGATGTCACCTGCCGCAATCGGGTTACTCGTACCCGCTGTTGAATAAGCGGTTGCTGTCAATGCTAACGTCTCACCAGGGAAGAAATGGTAATTACCGCTAATATCCACATGATTCGGCGCCGTGCAAGAAGGAGCAGCAGAAGCAACCGTACCATTAACAATAACTGATGGTCCTATGCGCCAACCTTTCGTAGCACCATCTGAACCATAAACGTAAATTTTAAGCGTTACAGTTCCCTCCAATGTTACAGGGCTAGAACTAAAGTCCAAGTTATAAGAAACACCTCCAGAAGTAGAACCAGCCGCTAATGCCGCTGTAACGGATTTAGTATGAGGTGAAGCTGCATTATCTTTCAACTCTACCTCAAGAGTCTTGCTATTGCTTACCGCATTCGCCCGTATACTTACTTCACTAGGTGTAAACGTGTATCCGTCTGCTATTTTGAAAGTTAACTCTACATAATTAGATCCACTCTTTGATGATGTTGTTGCCAACTTTCCTGAGCAACCATTTCCAGGAGCTTCACCCCCAGAAACAAAACTGGTATTTGCCGTCGATATATTTGTTGCATCATAAAGCGCACCGTTGTTACGGGTAATAGAAGAAGTGGTTATTATGCTAGATTCAAAAGCCAAAGCATAGGTCAATGTACCTGTGCCTGTGGCTGCTGCTCGAGCTGTCCATTGAGCATCTATCGTTTGGTCGGTTGTAGCAGAAGAACTAATAGAAGAAGGCGACCATCCTGTAAAATCGTAACCTACTACATGACGCAGATTAGCAAAAGATGCCACTCCTACTCCTTCTGTATATGTTGTCGGGTTGGCAGAGTTGTCTGCTCCTTTCAAATTGGTATAAGTGATATCGTGAGTCACAACCGGAGCGGAAACAGTTACTGTAGCCTCGTCTGTGGCTGAGCAAGAACCATCTTCATTATCAGTAACCGTCCAAACGAGAGTATAAGTTCCATATGTGTTCGGCGTGAAGGTCATTGTATTAGAAGAGGTCGTTCCTAACTGACTGGTTGCCGTACTTGGAGAACCGGCTTTGATGCTCCATGCGCCTGTATAGCCACTACTTGCAGCCGCTGCCGCCATAGCAACACCAACCCCAACAGTCGTTGACTTATCTGCTCCTGCATCCGCCGTCGCAGCACAACTTCCAGCACGCGTAATTGATACATGGAAAAAATATGTTCCACTTCCTGACGTTCCTACAGCAAAAGAACTCAAATTCGTATTTGCGCCAAACGTATATGTCGCTTCCCATATTTTACTACGGTCTCCACTTGTTGTTACTGCACTTTTGCCCGCCCAACTAGCAGTACTTCCATTAACTTTGAGAGATAACGTTCTGTTACTTGTACACCCCCAGTATAAATGCAAAATATCTCCAGATTGCAATGATAATGGAGAAGAGAATGTTAATGTTAATACACTAGAAGAACTAGTTGCATTAAAACAATTTGCGTAAGTGCCATTTGCCCAATCAAGAGAAGAAGTATTTCCCCAAGAATCAGTGTTTTTAGCTTTTGTTTGCGTAACACCTGAGATTGTTTCTACAAAATCAGATTCCCATACGACAACATCTCCCCACGCCATACCAACATTAGCCATACTCATCACGAGTACAGCAAAAATCATGGCAACATGCTTCCATACGCGGGTAAAACCCTTTTCGCCAGCAGGTTTCCACCTGATCCCAAAGGGTGCTGAATGGGTGCTCAATGGGTGCTCAATGGCTCCTTCACCCGAGATCTGCCCTCTCTGACTCCAAGAACCAGCCAAGGTTTCTTCTTCAACCTTGTACCCTACTTGTACCCTACTTGTACCTTTCTTCACTACATTAGACAAATCATTAAGTACATTTGTTCTCATAGTATTTTGTGTTTTTATGTTTTTCTATTGTTCGTGTTATTTTATTACTCCAATTCTTCTGTCCACTCTTTTAGTTTTTGCCGCAACTCTTGTTTGTCAGGCAAATACAGAGCATATTCAGAAGCATATATATTAGCATCTTTCGGAAGTGTCAGTTCCACGAGAGCATCATTCTTCTCTTGGCATAATAATATTCCGATTGTCGGTTTTTCATAGTCCTGCTTCACGTAGCGGTCGTAATAATTGACGGTAACTCCATTGCTGTTTGGCACTCTCTATCTCATAAAAACGTCTTTCTTCTGCATTCTTGATCCGCATCAAAATCAGGTAATGTGACCAGCTTAGAATAAATTGGCGAGCAGTGTCCGCCATTTTAGGAGATGAGATTTGGCGGGCAGTGTTCGCCAAATTGACTTCTCCTTTATCGCTTATCGGTAATTGACCTGCTGGCATCGTAGAAGCCTCCGCCGAATACATGTTATAGAATTGCTTATACTCACGCAAATTTCTATAGGACCATCCTTCTCCGTACTTTTCTGTCAACTGAACAGAAAGCGTTTCTAAAATGCGCTTCCCGTACTGAGCACGATAGTGACCGTCCTGTTCGTCTTCAACTATATATTTGCCGATTTTGTATTTGGAATACACCTCGGCCAAGTTGACAGCTGTAGCAACATACTTACGCCCTTCTTCGATAATAGCACTAATCTTATTGAAAAGGGCATCCGTGTTGACCGATACTAACTCATTCTTTACTATTTCTGCTTTCTTTGCCATTTATTTCTTGGTTATCCTTTTTCAGTTTTAGTCGGTCAAACGCATCTTACCGTCAGCTGCAGGTAATTTCAACTGGTTACAATTTGTAACCGTTTCATTCCCCTCCTTTAACAGTGCTTCCTGGCTCATAGACTGTTCTTCATGTTGACTATATTTTTTCTTATATTTTGCGCACGTATATACATATTTGCGCATGCGGGTGTACAAATCGGCTGCAAAATTACTGCTTTTTATAGACATATATGTGTAAATTTTCGCATTTTATGACGAAATATCACCATTTTGCTAAATTGAGTTTGCAAAATGCACCTTTTACGCATGTACGCGTACCTGCGCGGGCGCTTTCCTTATATATATTATCACTACTTCCCCCATGATCTTTTATATAAAAAAAACAAACAAAACCCCTTTGAATACTTTTGCGCTTCGCGCTATGCGTACATAGCTGCTAAAATCCCCTTGTGAGTAAACTCCCTGATGGCTTTTATCATCTATGCCTGCACTCTAAACGAGTAAAAGCCTTCAAAGGAAAAAACATAAAAAATATTTTTTCGTATTCAGTTATCATATCTGACGTCTGATTTCTGAATAATTTTTTTATGTTTATTGCCGAAGGCGTTTGTACTCCGTAAGGAGTGTGAATTAGGACGATAGGCGGAACGGTAAGCTTGTTTACCGGGCAGCATAGCGTTCTAAGGCACAGCAGCCCACAGGGCTACAAACGACAAGGGGTTTTTAATGTTTTTTTTAATAATCAACAACCGAAAAAAAATAGAGCCGCAACGCGACTCTATTTTGAACAGCATATAACCAGCACTTAATATGCTTGAAAGTCGATGATTATCCTCATTTAATACTGGCTTCGTATGCTTTCGCATCCATGAGGCTGTCAAGCTCCGCAGCATCCTTTACGGCAATGCGGATGATCCATCCCTTGCCATACGGATCGTTGTTCACCAACTCCGGCGCTGCGTCCAACTCCTCGTTCAGCTCCAGTACCTCACCCGTTACAGGCATATTGAGGTCACTCACCGTCTTAACGGCTTCTACCGAACCGAACACCTCGCCCTGACCTACCGTCTCGCCGACAGTAGGTACATCAATGAAGACGATCTCGCCCAACTCCGACTGCGCATAGTCCGTGATGCCGACAAACGCCTCATCACCCTCTACGCGAATCCATTCATGCTCGCTCGTATAGCGAATATTATCAGGAAATGTCATTGCTTAATAAATTAATGAATTAGTGAGTTAGTGAATTATTGAAGAACCGGAGTACCGGGGATCTGGTCACCCAGCGTGGACATTGCACAACGGAAACCGATCTTCGACGAACACTTGTCCTGGTCGAGGTAACGACGTGTGGACGGGTTCAACCAATAGATACGATCTGCCCAAGAACCACCTTTATATACACGGCTCTTCTTCGTGATACGCGGAGCAAGGATATCCGTCGGGTCGGTCTTGACAGCAGCCAGGTTCTCCATTCCTACTGTATCCAGCGGATAGTCGGTATCGAAAAGACTTGCGAAATCGCCATCCAGCACATCACGCTTATCGTCCTCTTTACCCCAAGTGATCTTCACGCAACCTACAGAGTCCATCTCAAATTTACCATTGTCATCCAGTACCGGACGGCTGTAGATATTACCGCGGTAGGAGTTATACTCGCTCGTCTCCTGATAGGTCGTCTCGCGATATACATCCATTACCCACTCGTTCACGTTACCTGCCATGTTATACAGACCGAAATCGTTCGGCTCGAACTCATCCACCGGGTTGGTGATCACACGACGGTCGTTCAGCGCACCGCTGACACCCATCATATCACCACGACCGCGGACGAAGTTAGCCTGCATCATACCTAAGTTCTTCTTGCTCATCTCACGCGGATGATAACCCGACCAAGGATAAACCTTACCCTCAATCGTCAGACCATCCTCACCGGCTACCGGCGCGTAAGCCGCAAACTCCCACTCTGCCTCTGTCGGCAGACGGTAACCCGTAACGAAGATACCATCGGCGATATTCACTTTACGCTCTGCGCCATAGCTGTCGCGTTTCGGACGACGGCCATACTCAGGCATATACGAATCATCCATCAGGTACTTCTCGGTATTGAATACAAACTTATCGCGAATCCACTCGAAGCTCGGACGATACATCGTAACCGTCTGCTCCGGATCTTCGGGACTTACCTCTTCGTAAGCAAACATCTCATAACCCGTCTGTTGCTCCCACTCATCCTTGTAAGCCTCATCATCCGTCGGCTGCAGATCAGCAAACGGAGGAATAACGATAGCGCCGGCATTGATCAGCGCCATCTCGTTCACACGGTCAGTACGCCACTGGCAATAAGCCATAGCCTGCTCCCAAGTCACACCTACTACCGGATAGAAAGAGAATGCAGGGTGCTCGAAATAGTTGTCCTCGTACGGATCATTGTACGCCAAGTCCTCACGCCAAACCTTATGGTCAGGACGAGCCTTGTCAACAATCTCCGGTGCTACTGCGCCGAACACGAAATCCAACCAGTGGAGATACTCGTTCCAGTTGAGGTTCGTGATCTCATACTTGTCCATGTAGAACGAACTGACAGTCAGCGTACGAGTCTCGTTGTTACGCGGAGCGGTCAGGAACTCATCCTTCTCACCTACCGTGAACGAACCACCCTGGATAGGAACCATACCTACAGGATTGACGTTACCTACTCCTTCATTAGCCTCGAAATTCGTAGTTTTACGGTCAAAATAATTCCAACCGGTGGTGTTACTAACACGCGTATTCAGCTCACGCTTATTACACGAAATAGCAGCCATTGCCACCGAAACGATCAAGAGATACTTAAATACGTTTTTCATATGAATACTAAAAGTTTATTATATTTCTATACCATTCTTTTCGTACGCGAATAGCGCGCGTCAGCACATGCGTACGTAATTCAGCCTGCAAATGTACTGCTTTTTTTCCATATACGCAAAATTTTCATCACTTTTTTACGATTTTTTTGCATAATTCGGCAATTTTTTGTACTTTTGCGCCGCAAAATAAAAATTCAACAGCGTGAAAGCGCAGATAATGGCGATAGGCAACGTGACGCCGGATAGTTTCTATGCGGCTTCGCGTCTGGATTCCGAGGCGGCCGTGGTCTCTTGGGCACGACAGGCGCTGGCCGACGGCGCAACGATCCTGGATATAGGTGCGTGCTCCACCCGCCCGGGTAGTACACCCGCCCCGGAAGAGGAGGAATGGCGCCGTCTTGCTCCCGCTCTGACGGCTCTGCGCGAAGCGTTGCCGGAAGTGCAACTGTCAGTGGATACCTTCCGTCCGGAAATAGCCCGGCGCGCGCTGGAGCAGTTCGGACCGCTAGTCATCAATGATGTGTCCGGCGGATGCGAAGCGATGTATGACATCGTGCGCCGCGCGCGTGTACCGTATATATGGACCCTGCGCGGCGACCTGGACCTTCCCGCACGCACACCGGAGATGCAGGACATAGACCTCATCCTCGATCCGGGTTTCGGATTCATCGGCAGTACGGAAGCAGATTACGAGTGCATGCGCTCGCTCGACCGCCTGCGCGCGTATAATAAACCGGTATTGGTGGGTGTGAGCCGCAAATCGATGGTCTGGAGGCCGTTGGGATTGACGCCGGAGACATGTCTCGAAGCCACGCAGGCGCTCCACATGTACGCGCTGGCGCACGGAGCTACCATCCTCCGGACGCATGACGTAGCCGCGACGCGGCAAACCATTAAGTTGTTTAACCTCCTAGGTTCCTAGTCCCCTAGGCCCCTAGTATCCTAGTTTATAACGCTATGCAGTTTTTAGCTTTTTCGTTCAGTTTCAAGGATGTGATAGATATCCTGCTGGTGGCTATCATCATGTATGAGATGTACCGCCTGCTCCGTAAGACGGGCGCAGCAAACCTCTTCTGGGGTATTCTGGCCTTCGTGGTAGTATGGTTCCTCGTGTCGTTTGTGTTCCAACTCGACCTGACGGGCGCTCTCTTCGACCGCATCATCTCCGTCGGCGCCATCGCCCTGATCGTCATCTTCCAGGAGCAGATACGTATGTTCTTCTTCCGTATCGGCGCACGTTTCTCGTCCTGGCAACTCTTCCGGCGCAACAATCCGGAAAGTGAAGCCGCTTCGCGTCAGCAGGTGCTGGAGATCACGCAGGCTTGCCGTCACATGGCTTCCACGAAGACAGGTGCGCTCATCGTCCTTGCCGGAGAAGCCAACCTCAAAGAGATAGTAGATACAGGCGAACGCCTGGATGCGCAGGTGTCCGCGCGTCTATTAGAGAATATATTCTTTAAGAACACCCCGTTGCACGATGGCGCAGTGGTCATCCGCGAGGGACGTATCATCGCCGCGGCGTGCATCCTGCCGGTGAGCAAGAACCAGGAGATCCCGCAACACTACGGACTCCGTCACCGCGCAGCACTGGGTATAACAGAAAAATCCGACGCCACGTGTATTGTGGTGTCGGAAGAGACTGGTAACATTTCCGTTACAAAAGAAGGATCGATCCGCGAGGTGAGCGCCGACGAGTTATTCCTCGTACTTCACTCCACGTCTGCGGACACCGCTGCGGCGAACGGATGATCCGTATGCGTCACGACAGATGACGCACTGACCAGGTTCCGGTAACTGGAAGAGCACCGTGAACTTTATGCCCACCATCAGGTTCTTTACCGCCGCGGCGAAATTCGTGGTGGACATGATGTCATTCATCACCAGACGATCCGGACGAATCATCGACTCCGACTCATAGATATAATCGGGTGAAGCCGGATCAATGTCGTACAACGACGGCGTCTCCAGCATTTGCTTGGTGCCTTGGTTGTGCAGGTCAAACAAACCATAGTCCACAAACGCCGCCAGACGATACTCCAAGCGATTCTTCGGTACGTCATATCCGACAGCATCCGTCACTACGCCGCCAATGCGGCCGCCGATCTCAAAACTCAGATCGACATCGAGATTCAGACTCGTCTTCACGCCGCCCTGTACCGCTTTGTTCTCAAAGAACTGATACTCCCGCATGTTACGGAAGATACCGTATCCGTAGCGCGTATAATCACCATACGTATTGAGGACAGCCATGGTCTGCGTCTTGGTCCAGAAACTGGCATTCAGCTTCGCACCGACCAACATATAGAAACGTCTGTGCTGCACACCAATCATCAACGGCACCTGAGCAGCTATATTGTTATAGCGGTCCTGACGACCTCTCAACTCATAGACATAATCAAAACGCTGGTGCTGCAAATCCTCCTGGTTCGGCAGAGTCGCTGTCATATCCACCGTCTGCAGGAAACTCGTCATACCGCCCCAGGCTCCCACTCCTACATCGAAGAGGAAACGCGTCGGGCTGTACGTCTCGCCGGCACGCAACTCATATACAAAACCTACTCCGCCGGCTACACCGAGACTACCGGTATATTTACTGCCGGAAGGAAGCATCGACCATTCTCCCAGATTGGCATATCCGCCAACGTAGTTATTCACCTTCGCACTCACTCCACCGCTGAGCAGAAGAGCGAGCAACAGAATTCCATATGAGTGACGATTTTTCACCGAATAATTTGTATTTTTCACGTTTTATTTGCACATTCGGATTTTTTGTTGTACCTTTGCACCCGAATTTTACTCGGTATATCCAAAATGCGGACGCAAAAGTAGTACTTTTTTTTGATATACGCAAGATTTTAGAACATTTTTTTTATTTTTAGTATAAAAAATACACAAAATATGGCATTTAATCGTACTTTAATCACAGCTGCATTGCCTTATGCCAATGGTCCTGTTCATATCGGGCACTTGGCAGGCGTCTATGTTCCGGCGGATATCTACGCCCGTTATCTGCGCCTCAAAGGCCAGGAGGTCCTCTTCGTCGGCGGTAGCGACGAGCACGGCGTGCCGGTGACTATCCGCGCACGAAAAGAAGGCATCACCACGCAGCAAGTGGTAGACCGTTATCACGAACTCATCAAGTCTTCGTTCGAGCAGTTCGGTATCAGCTATGATATCTACTCGCGTACCACCTCGCCGATCCATCATCAGTTTGCGGCAGACTATTTCCGCGCGATGTATGACGCAGGCCAGTTTGTGGAAGAGACTTCCGAGCAGTTCTACGACCCCGAGACCGGACATTTCCTTACCGATCGTAATATCCGCGGCGAATGTCCGCGCTGCCATTCGTTGGGCGCGTACGGCGACCAATGCGAGAAATGCGGCGCTACGCTCTCCCCGGACGAACTGATCAATCCCTATAATGCCGAGACCGGCAATGCGCTGGCGAAGAAAGAGACCAAACACTGGTATCTGCCGCTCGACCAATACCAGGCTTGGCTCGAGGACTGGATTCTTAATAATCATAAGGAATGGCGTCCGAACGTATATGGCCAGTGCAAGTCATGGCTCGACGGCGGACTCAAACCCCGCGCCGTGACGCGTGACCTCGACTGGGGTATCCCCGTGCCCGTAGAAGGCGCGGAAGGAAAAGTGCTGTATGTATGGTTTGATGCGCCGATAGGATATATCTCCAATACCAAAGAGCTCTGCGACGCCCAACCGGAGAAATACGGCAAATGGGAGAAATGGTGGAAGCAGGAAGATACAAGAATGATCCATTTCATCGGGAAAGATAACATCGTTTTCCACTGTATCGTCTTCCCCGCCATGCTCAAAGCGCAAGGGTACAACCTGCCGGATAATGTGCCGTCAAACGAATTCCTCAACCTCGAGGGTGACAAGATATCCACCTCGCGCAACTGGGCGGTCTGGCTGAATGAATACCTGACGGATTTCCCCGGCAAACAGGACGTGCTGCGCTACGTGCTGACAGCGAACGCGCCGGAGACCAAAGACAATGACTTCACCTGGGCGGACTTCCAGGCACGTAACAACAACGAACTCGTTGCCATTTATGGCAACTTCGTGAACCGCGCCTTGGTCTTGACCGGCAAATACTTCGAAGGCAAAGTGCCGGCATGCGGCGAACTGACGGAGTACGACAAGCAGACTATCGAGGAATTCAAGAACGTGAAAGCCACCCTCGAGCAGTTACTCGATAACTTCCGTTTCCGCGATGCCCTCAAAGAGGCAATGAACCTCGCTCGCATCGGGAATAAATACCTGGCGGACACCGAACCCTGGAAACTCGCCAAGACCGACATGACGCGCACGGCTACCATCCTGCATCTGTCGCTTCAGATCGCAGCGAACTTAGCCATCGCTTTTGAGCCATTCTTGCCGTTTTCATCGGGAAAATTAAAGAATATGCTTTGCCTCGACAAGGCAATCGGATGGTCCGATTTGGGACGTATCGACCTGCTGAGCGCCGGCCATGCATTGGGCGAAGTAAGTCTGCTCTTCGAGAAGATCGAAGATGCGGCCATTCAGGGTCAGCTGGATCGTCTCGCGCGTATTAAAAAGGAGAACGAGGCGGCCGCGCAGGAAGAGGCGTTGAAGAACTGGCGTCCGGAACCCGTCAAAGAACCCACCACGATTGATGAGTTCGACAAGATGGATATACGCGTGGCTACCGTATTGGACTGCCAGCCTGTCAAGAAATCCGAACGCCTGCTGCAGTTCACGCTGGACGACGGCATGGGAGGACGTACCATCCTCTCCGGCATCGCGCAGAGCTATCCCGATCCGTCGGTACTCGTAGGCAA
>CADBVL010000001.1:0-9095 GCA_902798015.1 uncultured Bacteroidales bacterium | reverse complement strand
TTGTGTATATCAAAAAAAAGCAGTACTTTTGCACCCGCTTTTACGTCGGGAGTGACTTACGACGACTTCATCGCCTCGCGATTCGTATAGTCGACGTACTTCCTCCTCTCCGATTAAAACATCGCTTCGCTAGCGTTTTAATCGGTTCTAACAAAGCTAGCGAGGACTGCTAGTGTAACGATAGTCCGAGCTAAAAGCGTAGCACAGAACGTAGCGCTATACAAGTGCGTAGCACGCAGTCGCGCGAGTTCTAGTGTAAGCGCGCGGCGGGATAGCTCAGCTGGTTAGAGCGCATGATTCATAATCATGAGGTCCCCAGTTCAATCCTGGGTCCCGCTACTATGCTAAAGAACATTCTTGCAATTACCGGTAAACCGGGTTTGTACAAACTGGTTAGTCGCGGCAACAACATGCTGATTGTTGAATCGCTGGTGGACGGCAAACGTATGCCGACGTATGCCCGCGACAAAATCGTTGCCCTGAGCGATGTGTCTATGTTTACGGACGCAGATGATATCGCGCTGAGCGAAGTGCTGACCAGTGCCGGTAAGAAAGAAGGTCTGAAAGCAGTGACGATGGATCCGAAGAAAGCTTCGAACGCGGAGTTGCAGGCTTGGTTTGACGAAGTGCTGCCGAACTGGGACCGCGACCGCGTTTATCCATCCGACATCCGCAAATTGATACAGTGGTACAATATCCTCATCAATGCCGGCTTCACCGATTTCACGGTGAAGGATGAAGAGGAGCAACAATAAGTGCTCTTACGAGCAATCATCAATAGCATAGAATCTGTAGCGCCACGGAGTGCCCAGGAAGAATGGGATAACTCGGGAATGCAGGTGGGTGACACGGGACGGGATATTCAAACTGTCCTCCTGACAACGGATATTACGGAAACCGTGGTCACTGAAGCTATTGAGCGTGGATGCCAACTGATCATCTCACATCACCCCCTTCTTTTTCACGGACTCAAGCAGGTATGCGGACAAACGCCGCAGGCTCGCATCGTGGAGATGGCGATACAACATCATATCGCTATCTACTCCGCGCATACCTCCCTGGACTCAGTCATCGGAGGCATCAACACCCGTCTGGCGGATAAATTAGGGATAGTGGATTACCGGATACTCGTTCCGTCCGAAAACGGACAGACAGGACTCGGAGTAATCGGCCGATTGCCGGAAGAGATGCCCTATGAGGCTTTCATTCAACGCGTTCATGATACCTTAGATTGTACGTACGTGCGCTACACGCGCCCGCGTAGAGAGCGCATCCAAACGATTGCGCTGTGCGGCGGCAGCGGTGCCGAGTTCATCGAAACAGCTATCGAACAAGGAGCCGATGTCTATCTCACAGCCGACTGCAAATACCATGAGTTCCAGGATGCGGAAGGACGTATCGGACTCATCGACATCGACCATTGGTGCTCGGAGCACCACGCACGGGAGATATTCCAAGATATCCTTACGCCGCTCGGCATCACATGCTACATCAGTAATAACGATAAAACCCCTATACAATTATGGCAAAAAAAGAATTGACCGTAGAGGACAAGCTGCGCGCACTCTACGAATTGCAGCAAGTGGATTCGAAAATCGACAACTTGCGTACCCTGGCCGGTGAGTTACCCCAGGAAGTGAAAGATATGGCCGACGAAGTGGAAGGTCTCAAGACCCGTCTGACCAATATCGAGAACGATATCAAGGAATGTGAGACGCAGATCTCGGACCATCGCGTACGTACCGAGAACGCCAATGCCTCCATCTCCCGTTACAAAGAGCAGCAGAACAGCTCTCGGCGGAACTGGAGGAGCGTCTGCAAGACAAAGCCGCTACCACCAAGACCATCGAGGAGCGCACGGTTGATCTGAACCAGAAGCGCTCGGAACTCGACCAGATCCTTGCAGAGACCAAGGCTGAGACCGAGGCTTTGATGCTCAAAGCAACCGATATCTCCAAGAAAATCGACGAGCGTCTGCTTACCGCTTTCAACCGCATCCGCAAGAATGCGCACAACGGTCTGGCTGTCGTTAAAGTAGAGCGCGACAGCTGCGGCGGATGCCACGCAAAAATCCCTGCTCAGCGTCAGTTGGATATCCGCACACGCAAGAAAATTATCGTGTGTGAGTTCTGCGGTAGAATATTAGTAGACCCAGAGATGTAATCACTATACTGATTACTCCAATCCACCATGTATCGCCGGCACCGAACGTGTCGGCGATATTTTTGCTCTCTTCGCTCCCGCCTACCAGATAATAAGCCACTACCGCCAGTCCGTTATTCGCGAAATGCATCAGAACCGGCACCCAAAGCGTACCCGTCCAAACAAAGATGTAACCGAACATGGCGCCCATCAGCATACGCGGGATGAAGCCGTAAAACTGCATATGGATAGCGGAGAAGATAAACGCCGTGGCCCAAATAGCGATATGTATCTGCCCTTTCAGTTTGCCCTGCGCCAGAATCTGCTGCAGCGTGCCGCGGAAAGAGACCTCTTCCGACAAAGCCGGCAAGAGCGCCATCAGGCCGATATTGATGAGCAATCCCCACACGCTGTCCGCTTGCAGAAACCGCTCCGTTAATGCTGCCGCCGCTTCTTCCTGCTGCTTGAATATTTGCTCGATGAAATCGAGACTTTCCGGCAGTTCGACACGGCTGTTCAAGTCCGCCAACAGGTTGATACCCGGCACGGCGCAGAGCATAATCAGTACGGCTAACAGATAGTGCGACCAATGCGTTGTCGTCGTGAGCCGCAGCCATCTAAAAGGTCTATGGTCTTCGCTCCATAACCATGCGCCGATAATAGAGGGTAACAGAAAAGTGGCAATCGTCTGCATGAACTGCAGCCATTTGAGCGAAGTTGTCGTCTGACTGCCACCGCTCAAGACCATCCAGAGTATCATAGCTATTGCTGTAAGCAAAGCCATGAAACCCAACCAATACAATATGCGGATAAAGGGTTTATGCATTCTCGCGGATCAGTTTTTCTACCAATTCGGGCACTCCTTCCGTGGCCTTTTTCTTAATATGCGTAATATGGTCAGCCCAGTTACCGAACTCCGGCTGTCCAGGATCCACGAAATAAACTGGAATACCCGGGCGCGTATAATGAAGCAGCGAAGCTGCCGGATAGACATTCAGACTCGTTCCTACCACCACCATAATATCCGCAGTGGAGGCTATACGGCATGCCTGCTCAAAGTACGGAACTCCTTCTCCGAAAAACACGATATACGGGCGCAGCAACGATCCGTCCGGATGCTTGTCGCCATAATGCTGTTCCCATCCCTCCAAAGGAACAGTTGCCGTCTCATTGATTGAAGAACGCAACTTGGTGATCTCGCCATGCAAATGCACGACATTCTTCGCTCCCGCACGCTCATGCAAGTCGTCAATATTCTGCGTGATGATTTCCGTGTCCGGGAAAACCTGCTGTAACTTCGCGATCGCAATATGCGCCGCATTGGGTTTGGCCGCCAAGGTATCCCGACGACGGTCGTTGTAGAACTTCACGCATAACTGCGGATTGGTTAACCATGCGTCATGGGTACACACATCCTCTACGCGGTAATGCTCCCATAACCCGTCACTGTCGCGGAATGTTCCCAATCCGCTCTCGGCACTCACTCCTGCACCGGTGAAAACAACAATCTTAGGCATGATGCTCCTTTCTTTCACTGTTATAATTGCGTCCGTACGAACGATAACTGTCTTTCTCTATCTCAATAGTCGGTTCTTCCCAATCCGCCTGCGGCGCTAACTGCCACTCGATATACTTGATACTCATTCCGCGGTCCAACCATTGTTTCTCGTAATGCGTTTTCAGCGCTCGCGCATCTGTAAAAAGTGCGTTGGAATCGAGACTTTCTGCATACAAATCGTCCGTGGAACAGATTACCGGATACGGATTCAGCCGCAGCATTTCCGTCGTATAGGTATAAAGGAACGGACTGTCGGTCTTGAGATGAATAAGCCCGTTGGGCTTCACAATCTGCTGGTAGCGCTGCATGAAATAGGTGGAGGTAAGACGTTTGGTTGCTTTCTTCATCTGCGGATCGCAGAAAGTAATCCATATCTCATCCACCTCATCCGGCGCAAAGAAAGAAGTGATGAACTCAATGTTCGTGCGCAGGAAAGCGGCATTCCCGAGACCTTTCTCTATTGCCTGCTTGGCACCTGCCCACATACGCGCGCCCTTAATATCCACGCCGATGAAGTTCTTATCCGGATATTTCTCCGCCAACCCGACGGTATATTCACCGCGGCCGCATCCCAGTTCCAATACAATCGGATGATCATTATGAAAAAAGCGCTCGCGCCAATGACCCGCGATAGGATCTGTCTGCGCTTGCACTCCGCACTGGAAGACATTGTCAAATGTCTCCATCTCCGCAAATTTCTTGAGTTTATTTTTTCCCATTACGTATGATCTCCACTCCGATATCCGTGATGCCGCGCAGGAGAGAGTCGCGCATACCTTGCTGGACTGTCAGTACATATGCTCCCGTATCCGGGAAATGTTTCTCCTCTTCCAGCAGCACCGGCATCTCTATAAATCCGTGGTTCTTGTCGCCCAACCATTGCCCTCTGTCGTCCGCCAGATAAAACTCTATGGTATCCCGGCGTTGTCCGTCTCCGACAAACAGCCACATATTCTGATACGGATAACGCTCCGTATGACGCACATACACTATCATCCGGTAATCAGAAGCCGTATCCGAAATGGTATAATCGAATTGAAGCACACTGTCCGCACTCCATTTTCCCGATGAAGTAATCGGCAAAAAGCGGCTATATACGATATCATGCGAACAAGCAGACAGCAGGCTTGCGACGACCATTATAACCAGTATATAGAAACTCTTTTTCATCTTCTGAAGTTTTTCTTTTTCTTGCGGTCAAAGCGTGTGACATCTTCATGCCCCACGTTATTCACATATCCGATCTCGGGGGCAACGGTACGATTTCCTTCCAGCGTGAGCGGTTTCTCTCCACGGCGGTTCATGGCAATGATTTCATGCGCGCGCTTGGTGCTGATAGTCTGCAGGTTAGCCGCCACTGACTGGTCGGAAGAGTAGGTTACTGTTCCTGCCAAAGGATCGGAAGAGAAGAGATAGTACGTCGCATCCTTAGTCTCTAAAGCGATATGACGACTGGGCAATGCTTTCGAAGCGTCTTCATACACCGGCACTTCGTAATTGAGACAACACTTGAGTTTGGCGCACATACCCGCTAACTTCTGCGGATTGGGCGATATATTCTGCAAACGCGCCGCACCCGTTCCTACGGAGGAGAAATTGATCATCCATGTGGAGCAGCATAACTCACGCCCGCAAGGTCCTGTTCCGCCGATACGACCTGCTTCCTGACGGGCACCGATCTGCTTCATCTCTACGCGGATACGGAATGTCTCGGCATACACCTTGATGAGTTGGCGGAAATCGACACGCCCGTCCGCTATATAGAAGAAGATCGCTTTCGATCCGTCTCCCTGGTACTCTACATCCCCTATCTTCATCTCCAATCCGAGCGATTTAGCCAATTGACGCGCTTTGATCATCGTCTCTTGCTCGCGCGCATGCGCCAAGCGGGCGCGCTCCAAGTCCTCGTCAGTAGCTATCCGGAGCACCTGGCGTATCTCATAACGGGAAGTATCAATCTTATTCTTTTTAATCTGCAGTTCCACCAGTTTGCCGGTCAACACCACTTCGCCCAGATCATATCCTGGATTTGCCTCCACCACTACTTTCACGCCTTTCTCCAATGGCAGATGGTTGGAGTTATGGAAGTAACCTTTACGGGTATTCTTAAACTGCACCTCGATCAGGTCTGTCAGTTGGGTGTTCTCCGGCAGGTCGCTCAACCAATCGCTTACCGGCAACATGTGCGCCGAGTTGCGCTTGGTAGCCGCAGCGCCTAATTCATTATGTTCCGCTCCTACGGTATATTTTTTCATTGTTTTGGTTTTTTAATCAATACTATCATTTGCAGGCAAAGGTCAAAAAAGATGATTTTGGCATTGCCGTTTTGCTCTATCTGTCTTTCCGCCAACTCCAATTGGTTCATGATGCCCTCCACGTTCCCGTCATGGATAAACGGCGCAAACTTGACGGAGAACTCCCGCTCCGAAGCCAACTGGTAATTCAACTCCGGCTGCGCCATGTTGCGGATATAGTTCTCGCGCACCTGCTGCTGGGCATATTGCAGAAAATGCTTCTGCTTCTCTCGTCCCACTTTGCTGTCTGCCATATCGAGGCTCCATTTACGGAGAGCCTTGAGCGACTCGTATTTCTTCTGCGGGTCATTGAGCACGCCTACCGTATAGGCATTGCGGAAAAGGGCGATAAAATCGTTCAGTTCTTTTTGATTTTCTTCGGATTCATCGGCTTTTTTTCGTGCTGCAAGATAACTGCCGTTTGCGATACGGGCTATATCGGCTGCGTTCTCCGGCGCCATACCGTTTTGCACCAAGGCGTCAGTTATTGTCTCGGCCGGCAAACGAGGAACACGAATGGTCTGGACACGCGATTGGATGGTTGCCAGTAACTGTTCGGGATGCTCACTCACCAAGAGAAAAACCGTCTGTGCGGGTGGCTCTTCCAGCAGTTTGAGCAGTTTGTTGGCGCTGGACGGATTCATCTTCTCCGGCTGCCAGATAATCATCACTTTATACCCGTTCCCGTACGGCTTAAGACTCAGTTTGCGGATGATCTCCTGGCTCTCTTTCTCGTAGATCATACTTTGCTTGGTTTCTACGCCCAACGCTTTGTGCCAGTCATCCAAATCAAAATAATGTTGGTTTAAGATAATCTGACGCCAGGTATCTACATAATCATCACACCGGTCATAATCATCTGTCTTTACTATCGGGAAGGCGAAATGCAGATCCGGATGCTGTAGACGCTGGAACTGCAGACATGTGGGGCATGTACCGCAACTGTCTTGTTCCGTCCTGTTCGGACAATTCAGGTATTGGGCATACGCCAAGGCCAACTGCAATTTGCCTATTCCGATTATGCCCGTGAAGAGTTGGGCATGAGGTATTCGTCCCTCACGCACCGCCTGACGCAACTGTTGCTTGGTTGCCTCTTGTCCTATGATCTCTTTGAAAAGCATGAAATGCCTAACACGCCCCTTTCTTAAAAGGAAGGGAGTTCTTAGTGAACAAGTTCTTTTTTGAGAGCTGCTACCATCTCGGCATACTCGTCATCAGAGAGATAAACCTTCCCTGGATTCATCTGGAAAATTCCTCCGTAATCGGGGCCGTCCACATATTTGGGAGCGAGATGGAAATGGAGGTGACTCAGTTTGTCGGAATAAGCACCGTAATTGATCTTCTCCGGCTTGAAGAGTTTTTGCATCGCGCGTGTAACATCTGCTACATCCGCCATAAAGAGATTGCGTTGCTCGTCGCTCAACTCATTCAGGTCATTCACATGCTTGTCGTACGCTACCAAGCAACGGCCGTGATAGGTCTGCTCTTTAAAAAGGAATGCACGCGAGACACGCAGATGTGCGATCTCTATCATTAAGTTGTGAAGTGTCTCATTGTTCTGACAATACAGACACGACTGTGGATCTGAGTACATGGATAGGTGTAATTTATGATTTATGATTTATGATTTGATGCCTTCTATCACTGCATTACGAACAGCTTCGATAGCAGCGTTGGCATCGATATTTCCTTCTTCATTCTTGAACTGCGTCAGGTCTATGGGTTCGCCGATATGCATATGTACCGGATGTCTGGTCACATACGCTTTGCCTTTAGGCAGTACCTCGAAACAACCCTTGAGCGACAAGGGTATAACAGGCAGGCCCAGTTCCAGCGCTATCTGGAAAGCCCCTCGTTTGAATCGTCCCACTTCGCCATTGAGCGAGCGGGTTCCTTCGGGGAAAATCACGGTACATACTCCGTTCACGAGTTGTTTCTCCACTTCTTTGAGACTGTCCATGGCAGCTTTTGCATTACGGCGGTCAATGAAGATATGTCCGGCAGCTTTGCAACCCGTTCCGACAAACGGCACCTTACGCAACTCGGCTTTCATCAGCCATTTGAAGATCACCGGCAACCAACCATAGACCAACCACACATCGAACATCGACTGATGGTTCGCCACAAAGACATAACTCTGATTAGGCTGAATATGCTCGGTTCCATCGACAGAAACAGGCAGAAACATCAGCCAGAAGAACGAGCGTGACCAGAACTGTTGTACCTTATGCACAAACTCCGCATTGCGCCAATGCACGGTGCAAACGGTGAATATGGCCGTGAACATCGTCAGAACAGCCAACAGCGGCCAAACTATCAAATACTGATAGAGTACATAAAAAGGATAGAGGATGTATTTCATAGATTTTTTCTTGGTTACTCTTTATCGTATTTCTGCATAAATCCGCGGTAGAGAGCACAGATCCTACGAATCTCGTCCCATGTCTCATCGCTCAGTTTGGTTCCGACGATTTCTACCACGCGCCCTGCAGCAATCGTACCTATTTCCGCACAACGACGGATATCAAATCCGTCACTGAGTGCGTGAAGGAATCCGCCGGCAAAAAGGTCTCCGGCACCTGTGGAATCGGTACAACTGGTAGTGATGGCTCCGATATGATGGCGCTTGCTTCCCTGCTGTACATACGAACCATTCTTGCCGACTTTTACGACCGCAATGTCGCATTGCTCGGCAATCATTTGAACGGACTCTTCGGGGTTAAGATGCGTATAGGCAAAAGATTCATCTTCATTCGCAAAGACAATATCCACATATTGCTTAACCAATTTCTTGAGAAAAGCATGATTTTCGTTAATCACGTTATAGGAAGCCAAATCCAGAGATACCATGCAACCGGCTTCTTTCGCCAATCGAAGCGACTTCTCCAGTAACTCATGGTTTTGGACTAAGTAACCCTCAATATGGAAAATATCATAACCATTGAAAGCATCTTTCGATATATCATCGGCACACAGTTCAGCCGCAGCACCCAGATACGTAGCAAAAGTCCGTTCTCCATCCGGGGTAACTAACACGATAGAAAAACCGGACGTCGCATTCATAGAGGAGAGCAACAAAATGGGCTTCACACCATTTCGAA